>NZ_JADBUB010000249.1:0-5992 GCF_020245865.1 Microcystis sp. M169S2 | reverse complement strand
TTGGAGGGATCGGGGGTAGAATTCAGGTACTTTTTCCCTGAAAATTAGGTAACTGACTACCTCAAAATCGGTAAAACCCTACACCCTACACCCCACACCCTACACCCTGCCCCCACCAACAAACTTTTTCAGCAAACCCTAGGTAGAGTAATCGATAAACTACGCCTACCCATTAGTTTGAGGTAGGCGTTTTTAGCTAAGGAAGTCTCAAATTAGTTAGGGACTTTTGCGAAAGACAAGACCTATTCCTCCTAAAGTAATTAAACCGATAACGATAGAAGGTTCAGGAACTTTGCTAAAAGTTAGGCTACCTTGTCCTGCAATACCCAAGCGAGGAGTATAGGTAAAAGCCGCTTCACTTAGTTCAAAAAATCCGCTAGTCAGGGCAAAATTAGCGATGGGAAAGAAGGCATTAGTAGAGGTGACACTATAATCGATGCCAATAAAAGTCCCATCGAAATAATTAGCCACGGGAGGGGCATCGGCCGAAGCGAGATTAAAGCTATGGTCGAGGAGATTAAAACTAATATTGGTCAAGGGGATAGATTCAAAATCTACGCCTGTAATCGCCCCATCATCGAAACTGGCCGAACCAGAATAACTCCCATTCAGACTTCCAGAAGTTATAACACCTTGAAAATTGTAGGTAATATTTGCCGCTTGTAAACTATTGACATTGACAGCAAAATATGCTAGGGCTAAACCTGTGATTACAGCAACTTTATTCATGGAAATTACTCCTTAAAAAAAACGGTGGGCATTGATAGCCCACCAAAAAAAACTAGAACAGGAAATTGGCAAGGTTATTCAAGACCGCCACCGCAACGTTATTAATTAACGCTAGGGGTAAAGGACTTGCGGCAGTTCCAAAACCATCAGTATCGATATTTAGAACCGTACTACTACCACGAGCAGTAAAAGTGATATAACCATCAGCAATGGGATTACTGCCGGTGTAATTCAAACTATTAAGCAGTTGCGTGAGAACAATTTTGTCGCTGCCGACGGTAAAATCAGTAATAGTATCACTGCGATCGCTCAAACTGACATAAACAAAGAAATCATTACCACCTAAACCAGTTAGGGTGTCGCGACCTTGGAACCCGACTAAGACATCATCACCGGTAGTACCCACTAGATTATCAATGCTGGCCGTACCCGAACGAGTGGAACGCAAAACTTCATCACTGCGGAAATTGAGGTTTTGCAGACGGGTATCAAATTCTCTGCTCACATCTTCCCCTAAAAAGGGTTGATTGAAGAAATTCGCCCGTAAATACTCCGCAAAAGCGTCCTGTTCCGTACCATCGGGGGCAAAAGTTGCATTTCCAGTGAAGTTGGGTGTACTGCCTAGCAAATTGACGCGATTGCGCTGGGGAATGGTATAACCATCACCGCCACCAAGAAGAAAAGAAAGCGTCACCATGCGGAAGCTACGATTAGCATCACCGACAATTGCGCCATTTTGCACCACCAAATCGATAACTGTGCCGTTTTCATCCTTGATTACCAAAGATTTTATCCGACTGCCAGCGGGGTCATCAAGGTGGAAACTGAAGGCCATTCCTCCCACTTGCGGGAAACGGCCTTGGGAATTAGCAGGGTCGTTTGTACTAGCCGCCAGACCATACTCCAAAATCCCCTTTAATTCACTAGCGGTGACAGTGGTGAGACTAAGGGAATTATTAAAACTGAGGGCATTTTTAATCGCTACTTCTGAAATTCCCCCGGCCGGTTTCACTCCGGGTACTTCTTCCGGTGCTACCCGTACTGCTTCCGTACCGGTGGGAACGATGATACTGCCAATGCTATTGCGAATACCACCGCCATTTTTCAGGGAAATAACCACGTTAGCATCGGTTTTTTTGGCCTCAGCTAGGTTAGCATCGGCGGTAATATTGCCGAGGTTGGTTTCCTGTTGGCGAACTCCATCTAATCCTGTCCCCGACCGTTGACCGTTGAGGAAAACTCGCGTAAAACCGAAGAAATTGCCTTCTTGAGCGTTAATAACCCCTCTGAGGGCATTGGTAATCCCCCGAATTTCGGGGTCTTCTAATCCTGTTCCCCCCACTTCCGTCACTCCTTGGGCATCGGTGGCGTAAGCGCCGCTAATATTGGGATTGTAGCTTTCGGGAATGATATGACCACTGCTATCAAAATCGATAACTAAGCGCCCGACGTACTTATAATTGGCATCGGTATTAACTACCGCTACTGGTTTTCCCTCCGGGTTAGTTTTGACAATGGGGTAAACGCCCTGGAAGGTGTCTCCGGCGCGTAAACGGTCATTTTCGTCGGTTGAACGAGTATGGGAACCACCAGCGACAATAATATCGACATTGCGTAAACGTTCTGCTAGGGCCTGTTCGATCGATAATTGTTGCATATGAGCTAACAAAACGACCTTATTCATCCCCGGATTAGCGGCCAAAAGTGCATCGACGGAAGCTTGAATAATGGCCGCTAAAGCATCAAGGTCATTTGGATTAGCAGGAGAAACTCCCACGTTACCCGGACTGGAAATTGAGCGTAAAATCGGGGTAGTTGCCCCAACAATACCAATTTTCTCGCCATCGGGCAGAGTAATCACCGTACTCTTAGCGATTTTATTAGCAATGGTACTCGCTTCCTGACCATCGGCAGTCACTAAACTGGCTAAGTTGGTATCGGGGGCAAAATTAAGATTAGAACTGAGATAGGGGAAATTTGTACCCGGATAGTTGCCACTGGGAAGAATCAAATTACGGACAACTGCTGTACCTTGGTCAAATTCATGATTACCAAAAGCGTTCGCTTGTACTCCCAAATTGTTGAGAATCTGGATATCGCCGCGGCCAACTGCCCCGAATACCTGTTCGCTGGCCCCGAAAAATAGCCCCGGAATGTAGGCATCTCCAGACGCAAGGGTGAGGGTATTGGCAAAACCTGCTACACCATCGTTATCGATGTCCTGCTGTTTGAGGGCATTTAACACCGCACTCATGCGCGGGGCATCATCAAGGGCTGAAATTCCGCCTTCGTTGTCGGAAAAATGGAATAATTGCAGTTTAAAGGGTTGAGGGGTGGTTAAATTTAAACCAATTAAAACGGGATCATGATCACTGGTACGATAGGGGTTAACTTGGTAGAGTGCAGAGGGGTTTAAGGGAGGATTGGAGGGATTTTCCCCGGGGTCAACGATATTGTCATCGTAGTCAAAAACACTAGGTTCATCAGCGTTAATGTGCCATTCCGTCACTCCCGTTACCTGGGAGGCTAAACTAGCATTAGCGAGAGCATGGTCGAGATAACCAGCTTGACCGTCAAAAACGTAGGAATAAGCGTTAATACCCCCAAATTGACCCACTAAATTTGTATATCCGGCGGATTCGAGCGCTCGAATTGGGTCTTCTTGGGCGTAGGCATTGAGATCCCCGATAATTAAATAATCCCTATCACCGCTATTAGTGGGATCCGTGGCTATCCAATCCCTTAAGGCTAAGGCCGCATTGGTGCGACTGGCATTCCAGAAACCTTGACCATCCCCTCGATCGAAGTTAGGATCACTTGTATTAGTTAACCCCGATTGACCTTTTGATTTTAGGTGATTGACGACTAAATTAAATTTGGCACCGGTATTGACTTCTTGGAAGGCTTGTGCTAGGGCGGGACGATTGCGAGTATCATCGAAACGAGCATCAACGCTACTGTCTAAGATCTTAAAATCACCTACAGGGGTCACTTTAGCGGGTTTGTAGATGATTCCCACCTTAATCGCATCGGTGCCAATTGTACCTGTGGGGATAAAAGCGTAGGTTCCTGCACCTGCAACGGCATTTAAAGCGTTAACAAGCTTAGATATCGCCCCATCGCCGTTATTTTCCAATTCTATCAACCCGAAAACATCGGCATCAAGACCGATAAGCGCCGTGACTAATTTCTCCTCTTGACGCTGAAATTCGTTGATACTATTGGCACCCCGGGCATTATTAGTGCCATTGTCGATGGTGGTAAAGTAATTAAGGACGTTATAACTGGCAATTTTTAGCCTACCCCCCACATTAGTGGGCGTTTCTGAGCGATTATTGACCGCTTGGAAGTCCACACCTTGGTTATTCTGGACGCGATAGACTCCGAAACGTTGGTCTAAAACTCCGGTTAATCCCGTTACTGTGTCCCCGGCCCGTAAAATGTTACTGGTACTTAGGGGATTGCCACCACGTCCGAATAGAGTCGTCGGAAAAGTGAGATTACTACCATCATCTAGGGTAATTCGTCGCAGATTATTACTCGCTTGTAAAGTATTGGCATCTGTCCCCGGATTGGTAACGTTAGTGGGTTGCTGTAAACGTCCCCCAGAGGATAAAACCACACTACCAAAACGACCAAGTTGGAAATATTCGGTTAAAGAGAGAGTTTCGGCGAAAGTTGTCCGCATTCCCTCAAAAGCTTCTAAAACTTGCGGTTGAGCATTCGCGTTCGAGAGATTGCTAATAGTGGCGGCCGTGGGTAAGGGATTATTATTAGAAATAATTAACGCTTCTGTGATGCTGCTCAGTTGGGTTAAGGATACCCCCGCGTTACCAAATTCACTAACTGTTCCTGTAATTCTAACTTTATCGCCGATAGTAACGTTAATAATCGGGATATTGCCTTCAAAAATAAATAAACCTTCGGAAGTAAGAGGATTACTATCGCTATCGCTATCTTCCTCCTGAAGATAAAAACCACTTAATCCCGTATTACCCTGGAAATCTCCCACCACGATCGCTTCTACAGTCACCAATTGATTTAAAATTGGACTGACTAAACCCGTGCCTTGAATTTCATGGATTTTTACGAGGGTAGGAGTGGGTAGAATATATGTACTGGGGGCAGCTAAACCAGTCACGGCAATATCATCAATTGCGTATTCATCGCGACTACCGCTACCACTAACATCATCTCCTGTCCAACGCAGGAAAAAATTACTATTAGCGGCGATACTTAATCCAGAAAGAGTGATAGAACGAGTTACCGACTGCCAACCAGAGGTATCGGAAGTCCCCGGTGTGGTAAAATCCAAACTACTAACAGCAGTAAAAATATTTCCGTCCCCAGAATAGGAAAAATTGAGAGAATTGGCCCGATTTTGGTCGTTGCGAAAGCGGATGATATAGGAAAGAGTAATCGAATCCACTAAGCTATTAGTGACATTCTGTAAGCGTAGGGTGATAGCGCCGGGGGTAAAATCATCTCCTGTGGGTTGTACCCCAAAAGCATTATTTCCCGAAGCGACGCTGAAAGCATAAACTCCCCCAGTGGTGACAGGGTTAGATGTCTGTCCTCTGGCAAAATCTCCTGAAGAAGTACGGGTGTCCCCATAGGTCATGCTGCCATCGGAAAGACCGGAAATAATCCAAAGGTCGGAATCTAGCTGACCTAGACTCGGAATCGGGGCGAATCCCGAACCAGTAAAAGTATTAAAATTTTCTGTAAAGGTAGCGTTACTCATACTGTAGTGATGAAGATGCCTTTACTACCCTAGAGTTCAAGGATTAATGACTGGTAAACTCTCCTTTAATGACCCGTAAACCTTTGGTTAAAAGAGATTATTCGTTAAATTATAGCCTTTTTCATAAACATGAAGTATAACGTTAATGATAGCCAAATTGCACAATGAATGAAATCCTATCGAGTAGAGTTGCGTCAGAAAATCCTAGAATTGTCATTATAAATAACCCATCTCTCCAAGACAATTAGCGAAAAGATTCTATATTTATTCGGTCATCAAACCCGGTTTACAAGCTTCCGGGTTGGTAGTGACCACTTCAGTGGTTGTTTAACTAAGAACAAGAGGAAAGGCAGCGTAGGATTATTTTTTAAGATAAATACGGCTCTACCGAACCTGTCATGCAAAACTATCAACAACTCATGCTTGTAAAGTTTGTACAATAGGGCTTTGAGTTTTTGTTAGATTGATATTTATCAACTTTAGAGCATTGCTGGACAGAGAGGGAGCTTGGGGAATTTT
>NZ_JADBUB010000248.1:0-2525 GCF_020245865.1 Microcystis sp. M169S2 | reverse complement strand
TCGACTTTTTAAATCAGTTGAAGAATTAGAATCTCTTTTGCATCAACTTTTAAATGAAAGAGGTTTAATTGTTAAGTGGGATCGCAAGTTGAAAAACAAGGGTAATTCTGTTAACGCAATTTAAATTACGAACAGCTTACCTGAGCTGACAATAATTATAAATTTTTATTTCCCTTGAATTCCCTATTCTAAAAACAGAACTATCTTCCTGAATTTACCCCGTTCGTTCTCAGCCAACCCCTTTGATTGCTTGAGTATTTATACTTAATTTGTCCAACCAATTGTTTTTTTAGTGATCACCCCTCCTCAAAAGTAGTTGCTTTGTACTATATTTTCAATGCCAAAATCGGGGTTAATGCTCTATTTATTTCAAAATGAGAATTGCTGATAACTGCGGCGAAATTTAATTATATCGCCCGTTTTTCGCTAATCCTCGAACTGGGCTGAGGAAGGTATTTTTTCAGGTTAAAAGAGAAAATAGGCATCAGAAAAGAAAGTTGGCTCCTCTCCGTCTGGGAAATTTTAGTACAAACGTTCAGAGTGTCAACTGCGGCACTGCCATGCAGTCTGAAGGGGTAATTTAGACAGTCAACAGCTTAGGGTACAAGGGAGCGGTCAGTTTAATTCCCATCGAGGTGGAGTTTCCTGATATAGTTTTAAAAGCAGTCGGTTCAAGACAAAAAGACATGGTTACTAGGGGCGAACGAGGAGTAGAACTGAGGAAAAACGAGAGCTTTTCTCTGGCTTCCTATCTGGAGGAAAAGCGGTTGATTGTCGAGTCAGCTTTGGATAGCTCTTTAGTTATCGGCAATCCCGCCAAAATCTACGAGGCGATGCGCTATTCTCTCCTCGCCGGTGGCAAACGTCTGCGGCCGATTTTATGTCTGGCTACCTGTGAATTGATGGGGGGTTCCCTAGAGATGGCTTTACCCACCGCTTGCGCCCTAGAAATGATTCACACTATGTCATTAATTCATGACGATTTACCCGCCATGGATAACGATGATTACCGACGCGGGAAATTAACCAATCATAAGGTTTTTGGCGAAGATATCGCTATTTTAGCCGGGGATGGTCTCCTAGCCTACGCTTTCGAGTATGTGGCTACCCAGACTCTTAATGTACCTCCCCTACAGATTTTAGAGGTAATTGCCCGTTTAGGTCGCACCGTCGGGGCAGCGGGTTTGGTGGGAGGTCAGGTTTTAGACTTGGAATCCGAAGGAAAACCTGATATTTCGGCAGAAACTCTCGGTTTTATCCATACTCAGAAAACGGGGGCCCTGTTGGAGACTTCTGTGGTGTCGGGGGCAGTTTTAGCGGGGGCAAAAGCGGAAGATATAGCTAAATTAGCACGTTATGCCCAAAATATTGGCTTGGCTTTCCAAATTATCGATGATGTTCTCGATATCACGGCGACAAAGGAGGAATTAGGCAAAACCGCTGGCAAGGATCTACAGGCACAAAAAGCTACCTATCCTAGTCTCTGGGGGATAGAAGGGTCTCGCCAGCAAGCTCAACAGTTAATAGATAGTGCCATCAATGAATTGAGTAGCTACGATGAGGCCGCTGAACCTTTACGGGCCATCGCTGAGTATATTGTTAATCGTAAAAATTAAATTAAATTAAACGAGTGAGATTATGCAGGACTTCCAGCAGGTGTTACACAATCAAATACTGCTAATCTCTCTTTTAGCTTGTTTCACTGCCCAGGGACTAAAAGCGCTGATTGAGTTAATCCGCGATGGTAAGGTGAGTCTGCGCTATCTAGTCTCGTCGGGAGGAATGCCTAGCGCTCACTCGGCGCTGGTGGGGGCCTTGGCTACTGGGGTAGGATTACAGGTGGGTTGGTCTAGTGCCGAATTTGCCATCGCTGCGCTTTTTGCGGTTATTGTTATGTATGATGCGGCTGGAGTGCGTCAGGCAGCGGGAAAACAGGCCCGGATTCTCAATCAAATTATTGATGAAATGTTCCAGGGAGGTAAGGAATTTAACGAGGAACGTTTAAAGGAATTAATTGGTCATACTCCTTTTCAAGTGCTGGTCGGTTTAAGTTTAGGTATCGGTATCGCCATCGTGATGCTCTGTCGTTAATTGAGGTGTTTTCTGGGGTTGAGATAAACTAGATTTAATAACTAAAATCCAGGGTAATCACTCATGTTACAATCCCTAAAAATTGAAGGCTTTCGCGGTTTTCATAATTTTGAGATGACCAATCTTGGTCGAATTAATCTCTTAGTAGGTAAAAATAATAGCGGTAAAACTTCTATTTTAGAAGCGATTCAGTTTTTGTATGTCCAAAATAATCTGGATATATTTCTTGAAACTATTAGCTATAGAGGCGAGTTCGCTTGGTTGGAAAATAAGTTAGCTGGTCGTACTAAAGTTTTTGGTTCTTCCGAACTTACACTGTAGAAAATTCCCCAAGCTCCCTCTCTGTCCAGCAATGCTCTAAAGTTGATAAATATCAATCTAACAAAAACTCAAAGCCCTATTGTACAAACTTTACAAGCATGAGTTGTTGATAG
>NZ_JADBUB010000247.1:0-22608 GCF_020245865.1 Microcystis sp. M169S2 | reverse complement strand
GATTGATCATTGTTGCTGTTGTGCCAAATAGTTAAGCACTGTTTCCAGATTCAAGTCTAAGCGTTCCGAGATTTGTTGCGGGGTTAAACCGAGGTCTTGCAGTAGAGAAATTGTTTTCAATTTTTGCAAGTTTATTCCCCGTTCAATTCCCTGTTCAATTCCCTGTTCAATTCCCTGTTCAATTCCCTGTTCAATTCCATCTCCAAAAGCTTCTTGATAGAAACGAGTTTGTTTTAGGTCTTGTAGTTCCAACATAGCTTCAATTTCCTCTCGACTTTTTTGGGGTAACTTATAAATGATTATCGTTTCGATTAAATCAATGACATTTTTCTGTACTAAGCGATCGCTGAGTTCTCTTTGAGCCTGTTTAATTAAAATCTTAGCAGAATTAACAGCTTGACTCTCACTTTCCGTGACCAATTTGATCATCGCGATCGCTAAGGAAGGAGTCTCATCATTGGCCAATTCATCCAGATAGATTCTTTTAACCCTTGCTAGGGATAAAAAATCTGCAAATTGCTGGGGATGTTCTCGCTCAATTTCTCGGCTAGGATAAATAACAACTATCTGCCAGGGTGACAAAGGTTTATACTGTCTAAGATACAAGAAAAGTTCCGAAAATAATCGATAATATAGGTCTTCATCCTTTTGAAATTGCACTTCTACCAGATAAAAAGGCAAATTTTCCAGATTATCGAGCGGCAAAAATAAACCATCCAATCGAAAAGCTAGTTGTTTGACTTCTTGGGAAGTAAATCGATAATTGCTTACGATAGCATCGGGTCGTTCGATTAATTCAAAGAACGAATCGGGAAAATCGAGAAACATTCGATAGAATATGCTGTCAGTTTTCATGTCATCGCTGATAGCTTAAAGGTCACTGATTTACTACTATTAATTTGCCAACTACTTAGAAATTGCTGTTTTTCTAGACTGTTAAAACAGGTTTAATTATTGTTGCTGTTGTGCCAAATAGTTAAGCACTGTGTCCAGAGTTAAGTCTAATCGTTCCGAGATTTGTTGCGGGGTTAAACCGAGGTCTTGCAGTAGAGAAATTGTTTTCAATTTTTGCAAGTTTATTCCCTGTTCAATTCCCTGTTCAATTCCCTGTTCAATTCCCTGTTCAATTCCCTGTTCAATTCCCTGTTCAATTCCATCTCCAAAAGCTTCTTGATAGAAACGAGTTTGTTTTAGGTCTTGTAGTTCTAACATAGCTTCAATTTCCTCTCGACTTTTTTGGGGTAACTTATAAATGATTATCGTTTCGATTAAATCAATGACATTTTTCTGTACTAAGCGATCGCTTAGTTCTCTTTGAGCCTGTTTAATTAAAATCTTAGCAGAATTAACAGCTTGACTCTCGCTTTCCGTAACCAATTTGACCATAGCGATCGCTAAGGAAGGAGTCTCGTCATTTGCCAATTCATCCAGATAGATTCTTTTAATCCTTGACAAGGATAACAAGTCTTCAAATTGCTGGGGATGTTCTCGCTCAATTTCTCGACTAGGATAAATAACAACTATCTGCCACGGTGACAAAGGTTTATACTGTCTAAGATACAGGAAAAGTTCTGAAAATAATCGATAATATAGGTCTTCATCCTTTTGAAACTGCACTTCTACCAGATAAAAGGGCAAATTTTCCAGATTATCGAGCGGCAAAAATAAACCATCCAATCGAAAAGCTAGTTGTTTGACTTCTTGGGAAGTAAATCGATAATTGCTCACGATAGTATCGGGTCGTTCGATTAATTCAAAGAACGAATCGGGAAAATCGAGAAACATTCGATAGAATATGCTGTCAGTTTTCATGCTGTCACAAAATTACCTGTAATTTCCGCTTAATCCGCCAACAAAAGAGAACTAACCTATGATCATCCCATCGTTTCTGCAACCCGGTGCTAAAGTTTCTCTGGTGGCCACCAGTGGAGCCGTCAAGGAATTAGCCGCCCTAGAAAAAGGCGTAGAAATCTGGCGATCGAGGGGTTATCAAGTGGAATTTAGCGAGAATTGGTCGAATCGTCTCGGTTATCTCGCTGGTAGCGACGAGCAACGTCGTCAAGCTTTAGCCCAAGCATGGCAAGATGCCGATTGTCAAGCAATTCTCTGCGCTAGGGGGGGTTACGGTAGCGCTCGCCTCTTAGAAAATTGGACATGGGCAAAAACTAACCCGAAATGGTTAATCGGTTTTTCCGACGTGACGGGGATTTTATGGAGTTTAGCGAAACAGGGCATTTGTAGCGTTCACGGGCCAGTTTTAACCACCTTAGCCCAGGAAAGTCCCCAATCAATCGATCGCCTCTTTTCTCTTCTGGAAGGTCGTCCTTTAGCCCCTCTTGTCGGTCAAGGTTGGGGTGGGGGCAAAGTGCGGGGACGCTTATTACCAGCTAATTTAACCGTAGCCACCCATCTCCTCGGAACCTCGGTTCAACCCACCCTAGAGGGAGTAATTTTAGCCCTAGAGGACGTAACCGAAGCCCCCTACCGGATTGATCGAATGTTAACTCAGTGGCGAATGCTGGGCATTTTCTCCCAAATTAAAGCCATTGCCCTCGGTCGTTTTAGCCGTTGTTTGGCAGCCCCCGGCAGTGATAGTCAAACCGTAGAGGAAGTCTTAAAAGAGCGTTTGGGCGATTTAGGCATTGCGGTTATTGCCGAGTTACCTTTCGGTCATGATGGCGATAATGCCGCTTTACCGGTGGGAACAATGGTAGAACTGGACGGGGATCGGGGAATCTTAGAATTTTTCTATCCAGAATGATCCACTTTTTTGATACTATCTTAGAGAAGTGTTAACAAATGTAACAAAAAATTAATTATAGATGAAAGTATTAGTTGTCGGTGCGACGGGAACCCTAGGGCGACAGATCGTGCGTCATGCCATCGATCAGGGACATCAAGTGCGTTGTTTGGTACGCAGTCAGAGAAAAGCGGCTTTTTTGAAGGAATGGGGCGCGGAATTGGTCGGGGGAACCCTGCGGGATAAAAGTACCATTATTCCTGCTTTAGAGGGAATGGACGCGGTGATCGATGCCGCTACGGCCCGAGCGACGGACTCGGCCAGCATTAAACAGGTGGATTGGGATGGTAAAGTTAATCTGATTCAAGCAGCCAAAACCGCCGGAGTAGATCGCTTTATTTTCTTCTCGATTCTCAATGCCGAAAAATATCCCAACGTGCCTTTGATGGAGATAAAACGCTGTACCGAGAAATTTCTAGCAGAATCGGGTTTAAAATATACAATTCTCCGTCCCTGTGGCTTTATGCAGGGTTTAATCGGTCAATACGCCATCCCGATGTTAGATAATCAAACCGTCTGGATCACGGGGGAAAGTACGGCGATCGCCTACATGGACACCCAAGATATCGCTAAATTCGCCGTTCGCGCCCTAGAAGTCCCCGAAACCGTCGGTCAATCCTATCCTGTGGTCGGCAGCAAAGCTTGGAAAGCTGAAGAAATTATCGAAGTTTGCGAACGCTTATCGGGTAAAGAGGGGAAAATTTGGCGTTTACCCATGGGATTACTGCGTTTTATGCGGGGAATAAGCCGTTGTTTCCAGTGGACTTATAATATATCTGACCGACTAGCTTTTGCGGAGGTTCTCGCTAGTGGTCAAGCTCTTGATGCTCCCATGGCAGAAGTTTATCAAGTATTTGGCCTTGATCCGAGTCAAACAACTACTTTAGAATCCTATTTACAAGAATACTTTAGCCGCATTCTCAAGAAGCTCAAGGAAATCGACTTCGAGAAACAAAAAGCTCAGAAGAAGAAGAAAACTCCTTTCAAAAAGAAAGCGTGATTCAGCAGTAGGAAAATTTGTCAATGCCCAAAATCGGCATTATTTACAACGATATTAAGCCTATCGCTTGTAAAACAGCCCATCAGATACAAGATCAGCTACTTTCTTTAGGTTGGCAGGTGTTTATGGCTACCGGCAGCGGTGGCCTACTAGGCCATTCTAAACCCTCTCGTCCGGTTTGTTTTACCCCGATCGATCAGTTAGTCCCCCCCCACTTCGAGCAAGATTTAAGTTTTGCGATCGTGTTGGGGGGCGATGGTACAGTCCTATCGGCAGCCCGGCAGTTGGCCACCCTCAATTTGCCCCTGTTAACGGTCAATACGGGACACATGGGCTTTTTGACCGAAATTTACCTAAATCAGCTTGAACCTGCCTTAGAACTGGTTTTAGAGGGGAAATACACCATCGAAAATCGCTCGATGATCACGGTACGACTGTTTCGCGAAGATACCCTCCTCTGGGAGGCACTTTCTCTCAATGAGGTGGTCGTCCACCGGGAACCCCTCACCAGTATGTGTCATTTTGAGATTCAAATTGGTGAACACGCACCCGTCGATATCGCTGCCGATGGGGTGATTCTCTCCACTCCTACTGGTTCTACTGCCTATGCTCTCAGCGCCGGTGGTCCGGTAATAACTCCCGATGTGCCAGTATTACAATTAGCTCCCATTTGTCCCCATTCTTTAGCTTCGAGATCCTTGGTATTTTCTGACAAGGAAACGGTGAATATTTTCCCAGCAACTGCTAACAGGATGGTGATGGTGGTGGACGGTAATGGCGGTTCTTATATCTTGCCAGAAGATCGAATTAATGTGCAGAAATCGCCCCACCAAGCTCATTTTATTCGTCTGCAATCGACGGAATTCTTCCGCATACTCCGGGAAAAATTGGGTTGGGGTTTGCCTCATATTGCTAAACCAACTTCGGTGGAATTACCTTAATCAGTTATCAGTTATCAGTTATCAGTGATCAGTTATCAGATGTGAGTTTTCAGTTCACTGATTACTGGTTACTGTTTACTGATAGCCGAATTTATGCTCTCTTTTCGTGCCAAGATAGCTTTTTATTTAGAGGATGTCACCACGGCGATCGGACTGACGGTAAATCTGCTTATCTTAGCATTAATTTTACTCTCGTTGGGGATTTATGTGGCTCAAACCTATCCCTTATCCGCCACTTGGCAAATGTGGTTACGTCAGCTTGATTGGGGAATTTTAAGCTTATTTTCCCTAGAGTATCTAATTCGGTTTTGGTGTGCGGAATCAAAACTAGGCTTTGTTTTTAACATTTTTTCCATCCTAGATTTATTATCAATCCTGCCTCTATTTTTTGGTTTTTTTGATATTAGGTTTTTTAGAATTTTTCGCTGGTTTAGAATTTTGCGAGTGATTCGTTTTTTTGGTTCCGATCTTTCTATTTTTCAAATTAAAACTTCCGATCAGATAGTATTTATTCGCATATTACTAACTCTATTTTCGATTATTTTTGTCTATGCGGGTTTAATTTATCAGATCGAACACCCAATTAATCCCCAAGTTTATCGGACATTTTTTGATGCTTTTTACTTTGCTGTCGTGACTATGACTACCGTGGGATTTGGGGATGTGACTCCTCTTTCTGATGGGGGCAAAATGGTGACAGTTTTAATGATTTTAACGGGAGTTTTGTTAATTCCCTTGCAAATTAGCACTCTGACTAAACAAATATTAAAATCTGGCACTCAAACTGATTATCCTTGTCCAGATTGTGGTTTACCCCGTCACGATATAGATGCCAATTTTTGTAAAAACTGTGGCGCAAAACTCTTAAAAAAACCTGATTGAGACTAATTCTGGCCAAAGGTAGGGTGGAGAGATGAGGAAGTGGGGTGTGGGGAATTATGAATTATGAATTATGAATTGGGAAGTGGGGAAGTGGAGCATTTGGCTGAAATTTCCCCAAACCCCTAAACCCCTAAATCCCTATCTCCCTATCTCCCGACTCGGAGTCTCGGAGTCTCGGAGTCTCCCGACGACCGACGGAATCATCACAATTTACAATTGCTTAATAATTGTTGCCACTGCCGTGATAATATGTCTTGTGGCTCACCTGAGCGTCATAGCTCGGAAAGCAATCTAGATATTGAGATTACTCTATCGCTGATTTAGGTGTACCTTGTCTGACCCATCGATCGAATCTCCCCCAACCCCAGAAACCAACCCGCCGTCAGATCCGATGCGGGAATACTATCAACTACAAAACACTTTATTGATCACCACCCTGATTTTAAGCGGTCTGATCTTTATCCCCGTGTGGCTGTTTTATTCCCTCAATACTGCCCTTAATTACCTATTGGGGGCAATGGTGGGAGTTGTTTACCTAAAACTCCTCGCCGGGGAAGTGGAAAAATTGGGGGTAACGAAAAATCGGGTGGGTAAAAAAGGATTAGCCCTATTCGCTGGATTAATCATCATCGCCAGTCGTTGGCAAGAACTGCACATAGTGCCGGTTTTTTTGGGTTTTTTGACCTATAAAGGGGCGATCATCGTCTATACCCTGCAAACCATCTTCAAGCTGGAGCAGAAAGCCGATTCCTAAAGCCTTTGACCGTTAAAAATAACCCTGATTTGCGAACCCGAATCTCTCTAAGGTAGAAATGTTAGACAGTTTAAGTGTGCTTAATTTTTATAGCCTCGCTTCCCTGGAAGTGGGACAACACTGGTACTGGCACATCGGCGGACTAAAAATTCACGGGCAAGTGATCGCGGTCTCCTGGATCGTCTTCGCTATCTTAATCATCGCCTCGATCGCCGCTACCCGCAAAATCCAGAAAGTCCCTAGCGGTATTCAAAACCTCATGGAGTACGTTCTGGAATTTCTGCGCGATTTAGCCAAAAACCAGCTAGGAGAAAAGGAATATCGACCCTGGTTGCCCTTCATCGGCACCCTATTTTTATTTATTTTCGTTTCTAACTGGTTAGGGGCCTTGATTCCTTGGAAGTTAATCGAACTGCCCGAAGGAGAATTAGCCGCCCCCACTAACGACATCAATACCACGGTGGCGTTAGCCCTACTGACTTCCCTCGCTTACTTCTACGCGGGCATCAGTAAAAAAGGACTCGGTTACTTCGCTCACTACCTAGAGCCGATTCCCGTGCTATTACCGATCAAAATTTTAGAAGACTTTACCAAACCCCTCTCCCTCAGCTTCCGTCTTTTCGGAAACATCCTCGCGGACGAGTTGGTAGTAGCCGTATTAGTCTTCCTCGTCCCCCTAGTCGTACCCCTCCCCCTGATGGCTCTCGGTTTATTTACCAGCGCTATCCAGGCCCTTGTCTTCGCTACCCTTGCCGGGGCCTATATCCATGAGGCACTGGAATCGGAACACGAAGAAGAACACGCTTAAAAGCGAGAGACGAAAACAGAAAAATTTCTTAGGGAAAAGTGTCCAAATAATAGGATAATAACTAAGAAATTATTGGTCGAATTCAGGATGAGCAACTGAATTCCAGGATCGTTATTTCCCAAAAACTCTTTCGGGAGTTTTGAGCAGAAAACCAGCCATTTTTTACGGCTGAGAACGCGCTCTGTAAACAACAGATTGAAATTGATTAGTAAATAGAGGAAAAAATCACCATGAACCCCACAGTAGCTGCCGCTTCCGTTATCGCCGCCGCCCTCGCCGTTGGTTTAGCCGCTATCGGCCCCGGCGTTGGTCAAGGTACCGCTTCTGGAGAAGCTGTTTCCGGTATCGCCCGTCAACCCGAAGCTGAAGGAAGAATTCGTGGTACCCTTCTCCTCAGCTTGGCATTCATGGAATCCTTAACCATCTACGGTTTGGTTATCGCTCTCGTTTTACTGTTCGCTAACCCCTTCGCCTAATTAAAAAAGCAGTGGGCTATCAGCCCCCAGTCCCCAGCTTGGCGGGCGAGTTTTCAAAACTTTCAAAAAACGCCGAAGCAGCCAACTAAAAAATCTAGTTTTTGGGACGGAAGGCTGATAGCTAATTAAGGGAATTTTGCTGATCCCCCCTGACTGTTCATTGTTAAATCAGGGGGATCGTCTTCCTTTTTTGAACCTGCCTATAGCTTCTATTTATCAGGAATAAATCAATGTTTGATTTCGATGCCACCCTGCCAGTGATGGCACTACAGTTTATTCTTTTGGCAGTGATCCTGAACGCCGTTTTTTATAAACCCCTCAGTAAAGTTTTAGATGAACGGGCGGAGTATATTCGGCAAACTGAAGGCGGAGCCAAAGAACAACTAGCCAAAACCGAAGCACTGGTACAAGAGTACGAATTGCAATTAAGTTCGGCTCGTAAACAATCCCAAGAGATTATCGCCCAAGCGCAGGCCGAGGCCCAAAAACTAGCCAGCGAACGAGTTGCCGCAGCCCAAAAAGAAGCGATCGCCCGTAAGGAAGCCGTCGCCGCCGAAATTGCCCAACAGAAAGAAGAAGCCTTTCGTTCTCTAGAAGGACAAGTGGCCTCTCTTTCCCGTCAAATTCTCGAAAAACTCCTCGGCCCCGAACTCGTTCGCTAAACCCCAGCCCTTGGTTAATAAAAGTGATCAGTAAAAAGATAGAAGTCAGTCGTCAGAAGTTAGAAGACTGATAACTGATAACTGATAACTGATAACTGAACAACCTACTCCCCGCCCTCAATAACCATGATCATCGACACAGTTTTATTATTAGCCACGGAGGCGAAGGAAGCGGCAGCAGAAGGATTCGGCATCAACACCGATATCCTAGGAACTAACCTATTTAACCTCTCGATTCTGCTCGGTTTAGTCATCTTCTACGGCCGCAAAGTTCTCGGACAAATCCTCGGAGAACGTCAGTCGAAGATTGCTGAAGCTTTAGCCGAAGCTGAAAACCGGAAAAATATTGCCGCTACCGCCCTCGCCGAAGAACAGAAAAAACTCGCCCTGGCAAAACAAGAGGCGGAAAAAATTATCGATAACTCTCGATCTAGAGCTAAAGCTGTCACCGCCGACATCGCCGCCCAAGCCGAACTCGATATTCAAAGAATGCGCGAAAGTGCCGCTAAAGATCTCTCGGCGGAACAGGATCGCGTTTTAGTAGAATTACGCCAAAGAATTACCGCTTTAGCCTTAGCTAATGTGGAATCCCAGTTAAGCACCGGCCTGGAAGAATCGGTACAACAAACCCTAATTGATCGCAGTTTGGCCAACCTAGGAGGTAAATAGATGCAGGGAAGTTTAATCAGTTCAGAAATCGCCGAACCCTACGCCCAAGCATTACTTTCCGTCGCCCAAAGCAGCGGACAATTAGAAGCGATCGGCGGCGAAATTAAATCCCTCTTAGAATTGTTGGAAAATGCCCCCGATCTAAGAGCTTTTATCGGCAATCCCGTCATCAAAGAAGAAGCTAAAAAAGCCGTTCTTTCCCAAGTAATGGGGAGCAGCGCCAATCCCTATTTAACTAACTTCATGATGTTATTGGTCGATAAACGTCGGATTCAATTTTTAGAACCCGTTTGTCAACAATATCTCACCCTGGCTAGAGTGCTGACTAACACCGTTTTAGCGGAAGTTTCCTCGGCCACCGAATTGAACGATAGCCAAAAACAAATCGTCATCGACAAAGTGAAAACCCTAACCGGGGCGAATGTGGTCGAACTGAAAACCAAAGTTGATACCAGCCTGATCGGTGGTGTGGTGATCAAAGTCGGTTCTCAGGTCTTTGATGCCAGCATTCGCGGTCAACTACAACGCCTCAGCCTCTCCCTGCGCTAAGGTCATCTAATCTCTCTTTTTTGCCGTTTTTTCACCTTCTAATTTTTTACTTTTTCCCAGATTAAACTATGGTAGCTATCAGACCCGACGAAATTAGCACGATTATTCGTCAACAGATCGAATCCTATAACCAAGAAGTACAGGTCTCCAACGTGGGAACCGTCCTGCAAGTGGGTGACGGTACTGCCCGCATCTACGGCCTACAACAAGCCATGTCGGGAGAACTATTAGAATTTGAAGATGGAACCGTCGGCATCGCCCTTAACCTCGAAGAAGATAACGTCGGCGCGGTGTTAATGGGTGACGGTTTCGGGATTAAAGAAGGCGGTACGGTGAAAGCTACCGGTAAAATCGCTCAGGTTCCCGTGGGTGACGCCTTAGTCGGCCGCGTGGTTGATGCTCTCGGTCGTCCCATTGACGGGAAGGGGGAAATCCTCGCCAGCGAAACCCGTCTGGTGGAATCCCCCGCCCCCGGTATTGTCGCTCGCAAATCCGTCTGTGAACCGATGCAAACCGGCATCACCGCTATCGATGCCATGATTCCCGTCGGTCGTGGCCAACGGGAGTTGATTATCGGTGACAGAAAAACTGGTAAAACAGCGATCGCCATTGACACGATCATTAACCAGAAAAGCGAAGACGTGATCTGTGTCTATGTCGCCATCGGTCAAAAAGCCTCCACCGTCGCCCAAGTAATCGACACCCTCACCCAAAGAGGCGCCATGGATTACACCGTAGTGGTGGCCGCTAACGCTAACGACCCCGCCACCCTCCAGTATATCGCCCCCTATACCGGAGCTTCGATCGCCGAATACTTCATGTATAAAGGCAAAGCGACCCTAGTTATCTACGATGACCTCACCAAACAGGCTCAAGCTTATCGTCAGCTATCTCTGCTCATGCGTCGTCCTCCCGGTCGGGAAGCTTACCCCGGCGACGTTTTCTATCTCCACTCCCGTTTACTAGAACGTGCCGCTAAACTCAGTGATGCCCTCGGTGGTGGCAGCATGACCGCCCTGCCGATTATCGAAACCCAAGCTGGTGACGTTTCTGCCTACATTCCCACCAATGTAATTTCGATTACTGACGGTCAGATCTTCCTCTCCACCGACCTCTTTAACGCTGGTTTCCGTCCTGCTATTAACGCTGGTATTTCCGTATCCCGCGTGGGTTCGGCGGCCCAGACGAAAGCGATGAAGAAAGTTGCCGGTAAATTAAAACTCGAATTAGCCCAGTTTGACGAATTAGAAGCTTTTGCTCAATTCGCTTCTGACCTTGATGCGGCCACCCAAGCACAACTGTCTCGCGGTCAACGTCTGCGTCAAATCCTCAAACAGCCCCAAAACTTCCCCCTCTCCGTTTGGGAACAGGTGGCGGTGGTTTATGCCGGTTTAAACGGTTATCTCGACGATATCGCCACCGATAAAGTTATCGATTTCTGCGCCGGTTTACGGGAATACCTGAAAACCAGCAAACCTCGTTACGTTGAGATCGTCAGCACTGAAAAACAACTCAACGACGAAGCGGAAGGCCTGCTCAAAGATGGTATCAACGAGTATAAACAGGCTTTTAAATAATCTTGGTAATCAGTAAATGAATGTTGGTAATGGGGGTTAGGTTTTAGGGGATGGGGTGTTGAGGTTTTGGGGTTTTGGGGTATTAGTTGAAATTTCCCGATTTCCCTATTTCCCCACCTCTCCATTCCCTCCTAAACCCCGAATCTTGACTGATGACTGATGACTGATAACTGATAACTGATAACTGAATTATGCCTAATCTCAAAGCGATTCGCGACCAAATTCAATCGGTCAAAAATACCAAAAAAATTACCGAGGCCATGCGTCTAGTGGCGGCCGCAAAAGTGCGACGCGCCCAAGAACAAGTTCTCTGTACCCGTCCTTTTGCCGATGGCCTCGCTCAGGTACTCTATAATCTCCAAGGTCGTTTAGCCTTTAGTGATGTTAATTTGCCCCTGCTGGCCCAACGGGAAGTAAAAACCGTCGCTCTGTTGGTTGTCACAGGCGATCGAGGTCTTTGTGGCGGTTATAATACTAACGTCATCCGTCGTGCCGAACAACGGATAAATGAATTAAAAGAGCAAGGGATTAACTATCAATTAGTTATTGCTGGCCGGAAAGCGGCACAGTATTTCGAGCGCCGCAATGCTCCCATTGCCGCTAAATTTATTAACCTCGAACAGATTCCCACTGCCGATGAAGCTGGCACGATTGGGGATGAATTGTTTTCCTTATTTTTATCGGAAACAGTCGATCGAGTCGAGTTAATTTATACTCGTTTTATCTCCCTGATCAGTTCCACTCCGGTGATTCAAACCCTGTTACCCTTAACTACTCAAGGTTTAGCGGTACAGGATGACGAGATTTTCCGTTTGGTGACTAAAGAAGGAAAATTTAAGGTACAACGGGAAAAAATGGCCAGCCAACCGGCGCAGGTTTTTCCCCAAGACATGATTTTTGAGCAGAATCCCGTCCAAATCCTCGATTCTCTCCTACCTTTGTACTTAAATAACCAATTACTGCGCGCTCTCCAGGAATCGGCAGCGAGTGAATTAGCAGCCCGGATGACGGCGATGAGCAACGCCAGCGAGAACGCCAGCGAGTTAATCGGGACTTTAAGCCGTACCTACAACAAGGCGCGTCAAGCCGCTATTACGCAAGAATTGCTAGAAGTAGTAGCGGGAGCCAACGCTCTCTAGGTTTAAGCCATTTTTTCTTCTGATTATCAGTGGGAGTGATTATTTTCACTCCTTTTTTTTCGTTTAGATAGCGGTAAACTATTAGCCTTAGTTACCAGAAGGCGGCTCCCGTATCATATTTGTAAGATATTGTCAAGGAATTTTTGTTAATGTTAAAGGTCACATTTTTTCAGAGATTTGTAGCAATAATTTACAAAAAAATTAGATGATCTATATTAATCGTCACTTAGAATTTTAAGAGTGGCTTGTCTGGAGTAAAATTACCAGCATTTTCTTCCCTAACCCATTCAAAAATTTCGATCAAATCGTTACTTCTTAATTGCTTTTTTGGGATCGGTCGGCTCTACGGCTCTCCCACAAGTAGGAAATTATGTAACAAGTTTTCTTGCCACTGCATAAAAATCAAGCCTCCTCCGAAACAAGTAATAGAGGCCAAACAAAAAGGGGTTTTTACCATGACCAGCTCGGCTAATTCTGGCAATATCTTGATGGGATTGGGACTAGAAGCTATTCTTGCTCAATTTGCCAAGTCAGAAACCTATTATCAACGCTTAACCGCAATTTTCGGCAATCAGTACGACACCAGCAAAGCGGAAACCCTACGCATTCAATGGCAAAGAGGAGATTTTAGTAACTTACCAGCGATCTTAGTCCTCCCAGTTGATCGCTTACCAGGCGCGCGCGGAGCTTACTCGATCGCCACCGATACTATTTATATCGCCGATCGCCAGACAAGTTTCGAGGGATTGGTGAACCTTCTTCTCGAAGAAATCGGTCACGCGATTGATCGCTCTTTGAACCTGATCGATACAAAAGGGGACGAGGGAGCGATTTTTGCCGCTTTCGTCCTCGGACAGGAGCTATCGCCCGAAATTCTGAACCGATGGCGGGAAGAAGACGATCGCGCGATGATCGTGGTGGACGGACGGGATCTAGTGGTCGAAAAGCAGGATATCGTCGGTACGAACAATGACGATAATCTACAGGGAACCGCGAGCGCAGATATCATTGAGGGATTAGCCGGAAACGACACGATTTTCGGCGGGGGGGGTGACGATACCCTGTACGGGGACGGCGGTTCCGATTTCTTCTTTACCGAGGCGGGGAACGACATCATCGACGGTGGGGGGGGAACCGATACCTTCGTCGGCAATTATCGGAACGCGATCAGCAACGTCATCATGACCTACAGTATCGCGACCGGGAGCGGGACGATCAAGGTGGCGGGAGAAAAAGATGCCTTTACCTCGATCGAGAGTTTTAGCGGTTTTCTGGGTTCCGCATTCGACGATTATCTATTCGGCGGAACCGCCAACGATAACAATATCGACGGGGGCGCAGGCAACGATACGGTTTTCGCCAACAGTGGCGGTGACTCGGTGTACGGTAAGAACGGGAACGATTACCTCGACGGGGGAAACGACAATGACGAACTCTACGGCAACGAGGGAAACGATTCCCTCTACGGAGGCGATGGAAACGATGAACTCTACGGTGGTAACGGGAACGATCTCGTTGACGGCGGCGCAGGGGGCGATATTCTCTACCAAGACGCGGGAAACGATTCTCTCTACGGGGGAACCGACATCGATACTTACCGCGCCGACTACAACGCCTCCGCGGCGCGGGTAGTGATGACCTACTCGATCACGTCGAGTAACGGGACGATCACCGTCGGGAGCGAACGGGACTTTTTCTACTCGATCGAGAAATTCGATAACTTCATCGGTAGTTCCTTCAACGATGTCCTCTTCGGAGGGTCGGGTAACGACTTCAATATTCAAGGTGGTGCGGGCAACGATACCATCTCTGGCAATCAGGGCAACGATACCCTCTCCGGCGATAGTGGCGATGATATCCTCAACGGCGGTTCCGATAACGATTATCTCCTCGGTGGGATCGGGAACGATGTCGTGAACGGCGATGGCGGCGATGATACTCTCGTCGGGGGTAGCGGCAATGACACCCTGAACGGGGGTGTAGGAACCGATCTCTACGATACCACTTATAACTATCTCCCGACGGCGATAACGATGGACTACGGCGGCACTTCGGGAAACCCGCGGATTATCGTCGGGAATCAAACAGATTTATTAATCTCTGTAGAACGCATCCTTCTCATCGGGACGGAATATAACGATTCCCTCCTCGGTGGCGGTGGTAACGACCCCAACGTAAGCGGGGGAAAAGGAAACGATACCGTTGTCGGTAACGGCGGCGATGACATTCTCTACGGCGATGACGATAACGATCTCGTCTACGGGGGCGAGGGAAGAGACACGCTATACGGCGGCGATGGGGTCGATACCCTCTACGGCGACCCTGGCAATAATGTTCTCTACGGTGGCGAGGATAAAGATCTCCTCTACGGGGGGAACGATGCCGATACCATCTACGGCGAGAATCACGACGATACCCTCTACGGCAACGGGGGAAACGATGATCTCTTCGGCGGCAATGGAGCCGATAACCTTGACGGGGGCGACGGCAACGATGATCTTGACAGTGGGGAAGGCAATGATTCCCTCTTCGGTGGCGCAGGAGACGATCGATTGTTCTCGTCGAATGGAAACGATACCGTCGATGGCGGTGCGGGAACCGATACCTACTCGATCGATTTTTCCGGTAGCCCAGTTTTCATGACCTACGATACCGTGACAGGTAACGGTACGGTCATTACTGGGAATAAAGTCGATACGCTGATCTCGATCGAGCGTTGCAATCTATTCGGTACGGAGGATAACGATTTTATCCTCGGCGGTTGGGGATCCGATAGTGTTCGTTTTAGCACATCAGAAGGTCTCCGCGGCAACGGCGGCGATGATACCATCAACGGTAATAGCGGGGAGGACTTGCTTTTCGGGGAGGACGGGAACGATTTTCTCATCGGCGGTTGGGGATCGGATACCCTGTACGGGGAAGATGATAACGATCGCCTGATCGGGGTCAACCCCAACGCAGCCACCCCCGGACAGAACGAACAGGACGATCTCTACGGGGGAGCGGGGGCGGATCTGTTCATCCTCGGTGACGCGAACTGGATCGGCTACGATGACGGTGACACGCGCGATGATGGCGATCAGGATTACGCCGATATCCGAGATGCCGATTTTTCCGAGGGCGATCGGATTCAACTACGCGGTTCGCGAGCAGACTATCTCGTCCAACAACGACGTTTCAGTAGCGACACAGTAGAAATTTACCTGATTAAACCTTTGGGGGAACCCGATGAACTGATCGCTCGGGTCAGAGGCTATATCAGTCTAGGCGACGAGGTTTTTGTCTTCGTTCCTGCCGGTCCCGTAACCACGATCACCGTGGCTGTTAGCGATGGCAGCGCGGGCGAACCGGCCAACGCGGGCGTTTTTACCCTCACCCGAAGCGGGAATATAGGTAACGCGCTGACCGTGAACTATCTCCTTGCTGGGTCGGCTACCAACGGAGTAGATTACAGTAATCTCACCAGAAAAGTTACTTTCGCTGCGGGAAGTAGTACCGCCACCGTCACGATTAACCCGCTCGAGGATACGGCAATCGAGGGGAACGAAGTCGTTCTTTTACAGATCGCCGAGGGAACTGGCTACACCCTCGGAGCCACGAGCGGCGCGGTTATCACCCTCACTGATAACGATGTTTACACGGTGATCGAACCTGCGAGTCTCGGCAGTAATATCACCCTCGTCCGCGACTCGGCCAATCGTCTCTACGCGCGATCGAGCGAAGAAACCCTACCGCTTTATAGCCTAGAGGATACGCCGCTCCGGATCGGTCAATATCCCGATTGGCAAGCACTCGCGGTCGAGCGGATCGACGGACTCAACCAGATTTTATGGAAAAATACCCGCAATAACTATCTTCAGGTTTGGTACACCGATACGAATTGGCGTTGGCTCGGCGGGGATAGTACAAACGGATTAAATACCCTAGATGCGTACAATCTAGAGAAAAAATTCCAGTTTGATGCCAACGGAGACGGCCGGATCGGTATGACCTTCACCAACCTTGAAGCGGCGGGATCGGTCGCGATCGTCCGGGATACCCTGAACCGACTCTACGCCCGAACGAGCTTAGGAGATACGGCGATCGGGGCGATTAACGGTACACCCCTGACGGAAACCTCGAATCCTGGACGACAGATTCTCGGCGCGGAAACGCTCTACGGAATTAATCAGATCGTCTGGCGAAACACGACGACGAACGCGCTCGAACTTTGGACGATGGACGCGGACTGGCAATTTGTCGAGAGCGAGGAGGCGATCGCCCGCACCTCCCCGACCGCGCTACAACTAGAGCTGGATTTCGAGATGGATCTCAACGGCGACACCGTGATCGGTCGTTTACCGAACCTGTCGGACATCACCCTAACCGTTTCCCCGGCTACCGTCACCGAGAACGGTACGCCGAACCTCCTGTACACCTTCACCCGTCGCGGCCCGCTCACCAATACCCTCACAGTCAACTTCAACGTCACGGGAACCGCAACCTTGACCACCGACTACACCCAAACTGGGGCGCTCACTTTTACCGCGACTGGGGGAACGGTACGCTTTAACGCGGGCGCAAGTACGGCGATCATCACCATCGATCCCGTCGGCGACGCGCTCATCGAACCCAATGAAACCGTCTCTCTCGCGATCGCTCCAGGAACCGATTACACCCGCGGCACGACGGAAGCCGTCACGGGGATGATCGCCAACGACGATCTACCGACCCTGACGATCGATAACCTCATCTTCGTGGAGGGATTGGAAGCGAACGCATTTATCCCCGTCCGTCTTAACGGCCGGTTCGGTGAACCGATCCGCGTCAACTACACCACCGCCAACGGCACAGCGATCGCGGCCGCAGATTACACCGCGTCCTCGGGAATTTTGACGATTCCAGCCAATACAACCACCGCTTTTATTCGCGTCCCGATCGCTAACGATACCCTCAACGAAGCGGACGAAACCTTTACCGTTACCCTGTCCAACCCAGTCAACGCCACAATCGCCCGGGCTATGGCGACGATCACCATCACCGATACTCTCAAAAGCGATGTCAGCACCGTCCTCACAAATGGGTTAGAAAACCTACAACTGACTGGCACTAATCCGATTAACGGCACTGGTAACGCAGGCAATAATCGCATCACGGGTAATAGTGCCAATAATATCCTCAATGGTGGTTTAGGAAATGACACTCTCGCGGGTAATGCGGGTAACGATACTCTCACCGGTGCAGCGGGAGTGGACAGATTTGAATTCCAGTCTATCCGTGCTTTTGTTGCCAGCGATTTTGGGGTAGATACGATCAGCGATTTCGTGGTTAATCAAGATAAAATTGTCTTGACTAAAACTACTTTTGCCGCTTTAACCAGTGGGGTTGGTAACGGTTTTAATCAGCCTAGTAATTTCGCCGTCGTTGCTAATAATAGTTTAGTTGCCGCTAGTAATGCTTTTATTGTTTATAGCAGTGGCACTGGTCATCTATTCTATAACCAAAATGGTGGCGCAGCGGGTTTGGGAACCGGTGCTAATTTTGCGGTTTTAACTGGAAATCCTAGCCTAACAGCCAACGATTTCCTCTTGGTGGCTTAATTCAAAACAGTAGTCAGTGACCAGTTTTTGTCAAATTTACAGTTTTAGGAATGCAGGATTGATCGCCAGTTTAATAGTTGAATATTCCCAGCATTATCGGGGAAAATCTCAGCAAAGTTTTTCGGCAGCAAAAGCCTAACATCAACCACAACATGGACTTGCGTTAAAATAATCTACCAAGTCTTAAGGAGGACTCGATTAAGCCCAAAAGAGTATAAACTCAAGTACATATACTCTAATACACTTAGTCCCAATATATAGCGTTTCCTAAGCTAGTGAGGTACATCTATTTTTCTTCCCTTTTGCCTCTTGCCTAAAACCCATAACTTTTGTACCTCAGCAGACTGAAAAACGCTATAGTTTAAGCAAAGTGCTGTTGAGGGAATTTTCCTTGATTAACCCGAAAATAGAAGCCCTACAAGTTTTTCAAGCCCTAGGGACGAGGATTTTCATAGTCATTGGCTAATCGATATCTAGAGACCCAAGATTTTGACTTCTCCAGCGAGAATTAGGTTCAAATAGAGTCGGGCCAATCACTAGACCTCTGGTAAAAATCAAAAATTGTCGAGGTTGATTAGGAGTCAGTGGCCAGTAGTCGGTCGTCCGGAGAACTAAGAATGAATAATAATCAATTAAATGCTCTATTTACATATTTTATGCCACTTAATCCTTATTTTTGACGTTTTTGAACCACTAAAAATTGATTATGCCAGAGGTTTACTGAAATCGTTAATATTAATTTTACTCTTGCCTTTTTAGATCTCCTGGCCCCTTGAAAAGCCCCATCTCATCCTGTATTCTGAGTCAGCGTAAGAACTATAAATGTCAAATCTCAATTGATCGACTTAAATCTTAAACTATAATCATTACCCGATCGCCCGGTATTGGAGGGACAAAACAACTCGTGAGTATAACTGATTTAATCCAAAAAGGCGGAGTGGCTATGTGGCCGCTGCTTTTTCTGTCTATTTTAGCTCTTAGCACTATTATCGAACGAATTTGGTTTTGGAGTCGCACCCTCCTTAGTGAGGGCCAGATTTTAAATCGCATTATGGAATCCGCCATCCGTAACTGGGATTTGGCCGCAAAAGTCGCTAGGGATTCCCGCAATCACCCCATCGGTAGCTATCTTTATGCTCCCCTGCGCTTAGAAAATCCAGATCCAGAGGTTTTTCACTTTGCCCTCGAGTCAGCTGCCGATGAACAATTATCTCTAATGAAACGGGGCGATAAAATCCTTGAGGCAGTCATCGCCCTTTCTCCCCTGCTAGGATTATTAGGAACGGTACTCGGTTTAATTACCTCTTTGGCTAATATTCAACTGAGTGACCTGGGAACTTCCTCCACAGCCGGAGTAACTTTAGGTATTAGTGAAGCTTTAATTTCCACCGCTACCGGCTTAATTGTCGCTATCTTTAGCCTCGCTTTCTATCGCATTTTTCAGGGACTCTGGTTCAATCAAGCTAGAATTTTTCGCAAGGCTGGCAGTGATTTAGAAATTATCTACCGTCAACGTTGGCTAGATGGAGAAGACCAACAATACTCCCTCAGTGCTAACCTAGAAAAACCCCTCGATCGCTAAGTCTCCCCCTTATAACCCATGGCCGAAACTAAATCTCTTAACCACAAAAAGTCAAAAAGTAGCCATATCACAGCCCGTCCGCTCAAATTATGGCATGATCAACACCGCATTCAAGAGGATGTGCAGGTTAATATCATTCCCCTGATCGATGTAATTTTCTGTATTCTCACCTTCTTTATTCTCGGTGCAGTGGGATTATCTCGCCAACAGGCTATCAGTCTTGATTTACCGAAAGCTAGTACCGCTACCACCCCGATGCGGGAAATGTTGGTGGTTAGTCTCGATGATTTCGGACAACTCTACGTCGAAAAACAGATGGTGACTCGCCTCCAGTTATTCGAGGCAATCAAGAATTATCATCAATATAGTCCCAATGGACTGATGGTACTGAATGCCTCCAGAAATGCCAGTTATAACGAAGTGGTTGGGGTTTTAGATCTACTGCGACAGGTGGGTGGCGATCGCGTGGCTTTAGCGACTCTATCGGGGGAAGCTAACAATCCCACAATAGAAAATAGCAATCCTTTGCCCAATTTGCCCACTAATCCTACCTTACCCGGTTTAACCAATCCTCTAGGCAGAAATTAACTAGGAATGGATGCGATAGCTGAGTAATTGTTCTTCGAGAGCTGCAATGCGATTGTAAGCCGCCGTCAATTGTGCCGTCAATCGGCGAATTTGGATTTCATCGGCAAAAGAATTTTCTCCACTGACAGCCGGGGCCTGTTTGCCACCGTGATCTCGGAGAATATCTTTATGATCGTAGAGGCTATTATCGGATAACTCGGAAAACCCGACCATTTCCAAGGATTCTCGCGGAGAACGACTTGATTTATCCCCAGCTAGGATAGCAATTTGCTGGCTGAGGCTTTCGACAATATCCTGTAGATGATCGACTTTCCGATCAAGACTAATAATCTGTTGTTGTAGTCCATTCATACAATTACCTAGGGATTAAGGAGGCTTCCCCTCTATGCTAGGCTCTGGAGGAAATGGACTATAACAATTTATGATTGATTTAACGATCCCTTTACTGCCCTTAACTGATCTTAATATATTGCCTGGGTCAACCGGCTGCCCCCGATAGCACTTCTATTAGAAATTAAGGTAAGCTGTTGAGCAGTAAGCCTCGATTTTAAGGAACTAAATTATGTTTAAAAATTGGTCTTTCGACGATTGGATGAATCATATCCTTTTTCTGGCTACAATTATGGCTTTGCTGGCGATTTGGCTGGGTAGATAAATAAAAACTATTTTTCTTTCCTGGTTTACCGAAAATTTGGGTTTAAGTTTCCCCGTCCATTTTACGGCAGGGAGTGTCAAAATAAGAAACAAAACCCTCAGCGATCGATAAGTACCTAAGCAAAATTAATTACACATTTCGATAAAGCTTTTGCCTCTTGCCTATTGCCTCTTGCCTATCTTCACTAGGAAATTTATTTTGCACGACTACTTATGACTGACTCAAACCCAAAAATTTGTATTCTCGGTGGTGGTTTTGGTGGACTCTATACTGCTTTACGTTTGAGTCAATTGCCTTGGCAAGATCAACACCCTCCCCACATTACCTTAATTGATAAAAGCGATCGCTTTTTATTTTCTCCCCTTCTCTACGAATTAGTCACCTCAGAACTGCAATCCTGGGAAATAGCTCCCCCTTTCAGCGAATTGCTCGCTAATACCCCCGTTGACTTCCAACAGGGAACCGTCACGGCGATCGATGTTAATAATCATAAAATAACCCTTGACAATCAAAACGATATATGCTATGACCGCCTCGTGATCGCCCTCGGTGGTCAATCTTCCCTTGACTTCCTACCCGGGGCCAGAACCCACGCTATCCCCTTTCGTAGTCTCGAGGATGCCTATCGTCTTCGGGATCGACTCAAAACCCTAGAACAATCCGATCGCGATAAAATTCGGGTCGCCATTATCGGGGGCGGTTATAGCGGCGTAGAATTAGCCTGTAAGCTGGCTGATCGTCTCGGAGAAAGGGGAAGAATTCGTCTGATCGAAAGAAATAGCGATATACTTGGCCCTTCAACCCAATTTAACCGCGACACCGCCAAAAAAGCCCTAGAAAAACGTCTAGTTTGGTTAGACCTCGAAACCACCGTCGCCGATATCCAAGCGGATCGCCTCTCCCTTGACTACAAGGGACAGATCGACAATATCCCCGTTGATCTAATTCTCTGGACCGTTAGTCCGATCGCCTCCCCACTGCTCGCTAATTTGCCCATAGCACATAATGAGCGCAAATTACTAAAAGTTAATCAATATTTACAAACTGTCGAAAACCCCAGCATCTACGCGATTGGCGATGCGGCCGATGGTCGCGATCAAGAGGATAAACCATACGCTGCCACGGCCCAAGTGGCCCTTCAACAGTCCGACTACTGCGCTTGGAATATTTGGGCGAGTTTCCACGATAAACCGGCTTTACCCTTCCGTTATCAACCTTTAGGCGAAATGTTGACCCTCGGAGTCGATGAAGCTACCATTAGCGGTTTAGGACTAGAATTAGCCGGTCCCCTTGCCCATCTTACCCGTCGCTTAGTCTATCTCTACCGTCTGCCCACCCTTAACCATCAAATCGCCGTAGCATTCAACTGGATTACCCAACCGCTTTTATCCCTCATTTCTGAGTAGCGAGTTCAGATATTCCTCCACTAACAAACTATCTCGATCGGTCAATTCCTGACCATCGAGACGGTTTAAAAGCATTACTGCACCAAATAACTGATTATTAACCCTAATTGGCACAGCTAAAGCCGTTTTTATCCCCAAAGCCACCGCTATATCCTGACGAATGCGATTATCTCCTCGGGTTTGTCCTACCACCACCGGACAACTATCCTGGTAAACCACCGTACACAATCCCGACGTGGCAATATCCCCCCTTTTGCCGACAATTGCTCCGGTGTTTTTACCCGCACCCGCGCGATAATCAATACTAAGCTGTTCAGCATCTAAATAGCGTATAATAGAAACAGTAACCTATTCAAATATCAATAGCTATGCCAGCTACTATAGCGGATTTCAGTTGAACGAGGTACAGCATGGATGACTAGGTAGGCTCTTTAAAAGGGGTATCGCAATAGCAACAATGGGTAAACCAGTGATGGATGTCTCGCAATGTAATCTGACTAAAGGCTTGAACGATCGCTTTTTCTAGATCAGCATAGGTACG
>NZ_JADBUB010000246.1:0-24937 GCF_020245865.1 Microcystis sp. M169S2 | reverse complement strand
AGTCTCACCGGACTGACCGCCGATGCGGATGTACAACTGTTAAATGGCAGTGGTAGCATGATTGCCTACTCTAGTAACGATGGTACCGCTTCTGAGAGCATTATCGGTCAGTTGAGTGCAGGCACCTACTACATTCGTGTTTATCCCTATAGTGGCAATACCAACTATAATCTCGCTGTTTCGGCTACTGGCGGTGGTGGTGACTGGTTTAGTCAAAATCTGCGCGATGCAGGATTGATCAGTACAGCACGTTCTCTCGCTGCGGATGGTAACTTCAGCCGCAATGATATGATTAGCATTTTCCGTAATGCTGAAGATGGTAGTGTCATTGATGCCACTGAGCTAACGGATTTAAGAACCCTTGTTAGTAATGCTAGTCGTTTTACTATGGCAGATTATGTAAGAGTTCTGTCTAATAACATAGCTAATACTAATACAGCTAACCAATGGTGGACTGGCGGTGGTTCTACCCGTCAAACATTAGGCAACCTCTATGCTGGCAGTAGTGCAACCCAAATGGAACGATTGATTGGAAAATGGTTCTTGGGATTAGATCGTCCAACGGCTGCCAGTGGAACAACTTACCGTTCTTGCAGTGGTTCACTGCTCCAAAGTGGCGTTAGCTATCAAGATATCAATCAAGGTAATCTAGGTGATTGTTACCTCCTAGCTGCTTTAGCAGGAACAGCTTACCGTACTCCCAGTACCATTCAAAATATGTTCACCGACAACGGTGACGGTACCTTTACCGTGCGTTTCTTCCGCAATGGGGTAGCTAACTATGTAACAGCCGATCGTTACCTACCAACGACTGCTTCGGGCTCTTTCTATTATGCCAACCGGGATCGGGGTTTGCTTTATAACAATACTGGAAATGAATTATGGGTAGCCCTCGCTGAACGAGCCTATGCTCAAATTAATGAATCGGGTTGGATTGGACAAGATAACACCAACAGTTATAATGGTGTTGATGGCGGTACTTTGAGTGCGATCAGCCACATCACAGGACTCTCCAATACTGGCTATATAAGCCCATTAAATACCAGCGAGTTGGTAAGAGCATATAATGCGAACCAGATTACTTATCTGAGTGATGGCGGTCACGCATATACATTGGTCGGCTACAACTCCTCTACGGGTGTCTTTACAGTTTACAATCCATGGGGACATACTGAAACTTATACTAACACCCAGATGACAAGCAAATTCGTCAGTTTTGGTTACTCTGGAAGTCGCGTCTAGCTAGAGGAGAGAGAGCCTCGAAAAGGTCTATTTAATCTCCTGAATCAAAGGTGACTGATTTCAAACTCCTCAGTCACCTTTTTTCGAATAGTGGTCTGTCAAAGCAATAATCACGAATCAGGAGAGATGTAAATCAATACAGATTAACCCAATTATATCGGTCAATTTTAGATTGACCGAGCAGTAGTTTGGATTGAACTTAGTTGTTGGAGTAGTTAAAATGCTTAAAATACACTTTGTTTTGCTGGTTATAGGGATAACAGCTTGCAGTCCTGCTCCTGTTGCTCAAGTAAGCAATTTGTTGAAATATCCTGTTGTGGAAAGTGCCATGCCTGATAAGATGATGATAGCGATTAAAAATGTTGAGCTTCTAGCCAAAGAAGAAAGATACCCACCTGACGGAATTCCCCCTCAAGCCAACCGTGATATCGGCTTTGCTGACGTATTTGTTCACTTAGAAAACTCTCAGGAAACCATAATAAAACTCAAAATTCAAAAGATTGAAATACGGAATGCTTCTGACAGTAAATTACAAGACTTTAGTTTTGTCCCCCAAACTGTTGAATTAAAACCCCTAGAAAATTCTGAACTTGTCTTTCATTTGAGCAATAAAACTGGTTATGTTGGACAGGACAAAGTTAAAGCTGTTCTTGCCTATCAAGTCAAAAATCAGGTTAGAGTCATTGAATCGGAAGCAGTGACAGTGAATAATAACTAAGCTAAACTCGTCTAGTAGAGTAACGCACCAACAAGAAAAGAAAAGTTTTTGATGCGTTACTGCAATATTAACACCTTGATTGTTTCTCTAAAAATAAGGGAGTGACCAGCGCAACCTACTGAACATTTTCTGTAATTTTATTCCTCTGCGGAGAATTTCAATAACTCTGCCAGGGAATTATCTTCAATAAACCTCTTGCATAATTAACTTTTAAGAGTTCAAAAACGGCAAAAATAACAATTAAATTGCATCAAATATATAAATAGAGCATTTAATTGGTTATTATTCATTTCTAATTCTCCTGACCAGTGATACTAAATCCGTTGAGTATAGGCTACATATCAGGACAGGCAAAAGGCAAGAGGCAAGAGGCAAAAGCGGAAATAAATAATCAGTTTTTAATAGCTGGATTTAGTATCATTAAGCTCACTAACAAGAACGCTTTTTGCTCCCTTCTCCCCACTTGCCACTCCCCACTCCTCACTCCCTCACCCCTAGCCTCCAATCCCGATACTTTTAACTGGCTGTTAACTTAGTCATAACTTGCATACTGTATAATTCCTATGTCAAGCTTATGTAATAAAATTTAACCTAATCAAGGTCTTAACACCAGTTTTGACTTTATTTCTGAAAATATGAGTATTTCTCGCCGTAATTTCCTCACCTTTTTAACTGCCACTGCTGGTGTCTCTTTTTTCAGTCTGCAAGAGAAAAAATATTCCTCTCTGATTAGCAGTCCTGCGATCGCTGCCAATAGTTTTGGCTTAAACTTTTCTCCAGTCAAACTGCCGATTCCCTTAAAAATTGACGGCATGAGCGATGAAAGCCAAAAAAATGCCTATCAAACCTATAAAGTCCTAGATGATCTCGTTCTTCCTCAAGGATTCACCTATGATGTGCTGGCACAGTGGGGGGATAAAGTGGGTGATTCCCGTTTCGGTTATAACAATGATTATCTATCTTTTATCGAAACCAGTCCGGGTCAAGGTTATCTAACCGTTAATTTTGAATATATCAGTGGTCGTACTTGGCTACAAACCTTTGAACAAGTGATCGGTAAAACCCTACCCGTCCAGGAAGTACGGGAAAAAACGAACGAAAAGGGCGAAATTGCCGCCTATCGCCTGCAAGATGCCAGCTTAAGGGCAAAAATCGAGGAAATATCCCTAGAAGGTTTAATTGATCAGGGAATTGGCGTAATTTCCTTAGCTAAAGATCAAACGGGAAAATGGCAACGTACCTATAGTAAAGCCGATCGCCGCATTACCGGTATTTCTGGACTAAAGGACGGTCATTACCTGAAAGTGACTGGTCCTGCTGTAGCAATTTTTACCAAAACCGATAAACTTGGCTACGATGACGGATTAGGGGCAAAAATTATCGGAACGTTTCAAAATTGCGCCGGGGGAACAACTCCCTGGGGAACCGTATTTAGTGCCGAGGAGAACTTTCAAGACCAAGTGACCGAGGTAGTGTTAAAAGATGGTTCCTCCTTGCATCCCGATACTACCCCCTTTATTCTCAATAGTGGGGAAGTGGATGGCCGGGGTAACGTTTTTGGGTTAGCGGGAAATAAATACGGTTGGATGGTGGAGGTAGATCCGGCCAATCCCGACGATTACGGCACAAAACACACTTGGTTAGGGCGTTTTCGCCATGAAGCGGTCGCTTTTCTCGCTCAAACGGGGCAACCCTTGGCGGTTTATTCAGGATGCGATCACAGAGGCGGTCATGTCTATAAATTCGTTTCCGAGGGCAAAATTAGCGATATTAAGCAGAAAAATAACTCAAAACTCCTAGAAAAAGGAATGCTCTACGGGGCCAAATTCAACCCCGATAAAACTGGTTATTGGATACCATTAAATCCCGACACGGAGATAAATCCCGTCCTACCGAGTCAAATTGCCGCTAGTCGCGGGGATGGGGTGGTAGCTTTGCCGAATCCCGAAAGAACGGTCAATGAGACTAAATTACTGCTATTTAAGGACGATGAGGAGATTCTGGCCTACAAATCTAAATATAAGACCCTCGCAGACCTGTATGAAGGTAATGGGACGGAAAAACAGGGAGCAATTCTCATCGATGCTCATTTTGCCGCTAACGCCGTTGGGGTCACTTGTACTGGTCGGCCAGAAGATACGGAAGTGGACGAGAATGGCACTTTATATATAACCTTTACCTCTGGTAGTCCCAGTGAAGCGGAGGGAGGAGCCGATAAGGAGATATTTAAGGGACCAAATGGCGAAATACCCTACGAATTTGGTTGGATTATCAGCTTAAGGGAAGATAATAACGATGCTGCTTCCTTAAGTTTTCGTTGGGATGTGGTCGCTTATGGAGGGGAACCGACAGAGAAAGGTGAGGGTTTTTCTAATCCCGATAACCTCGCTTTCGATAAACAGGGAAATCTCTGGATGGTTAGCGATATTTCCACGGGTGGGTTAAATCGAGAGATGAAAACTCGTTATCCCCAAGGAGTCCCGGTTAGTCAACGGGATTTATTGGGGATTTTTGGTAATAATAGCGCTTGGGTGTTTGCCAAGGGTCAAGAGCATCCCTATCCTTTTGCTATCGCTCCCATGGATGCGGAATTAACGGGATTGTACTTTACTCCCGACCAAGAGACGTTATTTTTGGCAGTACAACATCCGGGGGAAGCGGGGGGAATTCGTCGGGATTTAGCCTTTGAAAACCGTAAATTTGCCCTGAAAACCACTAATGGGCAAGAATTTGAACAAATGCGACAAGTACCCCTAGGGTCGAATTGGCCCAGTGGTCAAGTTAATCAACCTCCCCGGCCGGCAGTGGTGGCAATTCGCCGAATCCAGTCAAAATAGGTGAGGGAAGTGGGGAAGTGGGGAAGTGGGGAGGTGGGGAAGTAGGGAAGAAGGGAAGTGAGGAAGTGGGGAAGTGGGGAGGTGGGGAGAAAAAGGAAATAGATTGTTTCCTTGGAGTAGAAAAGCGATCTTTTTCAGGAAAAATCGTTAAATTAAGGATTTTAAGGGCAAGGTCGCCATTAAAATCTCACTTTTGCCGGAGATCTGTTGTGATTTTGTCCTTGAGTTTCCCAAAGATGGGCTTACTATGAGAGTAGGGGGAAAAAAGATAATTTTAGCGATCGATTAACAATGACTAGGGATCTCTGTAGGATTTTATTGATAGAGGACGAACCGACGACTGTTAAATTAATCCAGAGATTGCTGTTAAAGGCCCCCCAATGTTCTCTGGCTGAGGGGTTGACTTTTACCCTCACCCAAGCTCAGGATCTAGAGGAAACTGCCGAAAAACTGGCAGGGGAGAAATTTAATCTCATCCTCTTAAGCTTGGAAATCTCCGTCCCCCCCGGCTTAAATATTCTAGTCAAAACCAGAGAATTAGCCGCTGCTATACCGATAGTGGTTCAAACTACTAGCAATGATGAGAAATTAGTCGTTAGAGCCTTTCAACTGGGTGCTGATGGTTATATTCAGTTAAATAATATCGATAGTAGTCTTTTAGTCTATCAAATTCGTGTGGCGATCGAGCGTCAGCAATATATCCTCAATCTTAAACATCAACAACAGGAAGAAGAATTTCGCGAACTGGAACAGTTAATCAAGGGAGGACAAACTAGCATCACGGCGAAAATGTTCGGTTCTGAGGCAATAAGGCAGAGTATTCCCGATATTTTTCAAGAATTAGTCCAAAATTACGGAGATTTATTAGATTTAGCTTTAGAAGAACAAGCATACAAAGTGGAACATAATCTATCGGAACGACTGCGAAGCTTGGCCGATAAGTTAGGATTCTTAAAAGCTAGTCCTCGCGATGTGGTGGACATTCATACCACCACCCTACGCCAAAAAAATCAGGATGTCACCCTGGCCAAAGCGCAGGCCTACGTTAGCGAAGGTCGTCTCATGGTCTTGGAATTGATGGGTTATCTCGTCTCTTTCTATCGTAAATACTATATCGGTCTCAGCAACATTAAACTGTTCAATAACACGCAATCATGAGTCAATATCTTCTCAAACTCTACATTATGGGTGATTCAAGTAAATCCCAGAGGGCGATCGCTAATATTTTTCGTATCTGTCGCGAGGAGTTATCCGATCTTTATACGGTAGAAATAATTGATGTTCTCGAACAGCCGCAATTAGCGGAACAGGATAAAATTCTCGTAACTCCTACTTTAGTCAAACAACTTCCCCCACCCCTACAAAGAATTATCGGCGATATGTCCAATACCCAAAAGGTTCTCCTCGGTTTGGATGTTATTCCCAAAGACTCCCATCTCAATTAGGATTCACCTAAAAATTCGGCTCTTCTAGGTTCTGTGTGATAAGTTTAACTTACATAGGATCGATTAATCTTTGTGTCCTTTGTGTCTTTGTGGTTCGTTCCACCCCCTCGCTAGGAGGAATGTATCTTAGAATACACTTTACCCACCAAATCCAAGAGAGCCAAAATTCTTGCGGTTAGGTTTTTCCTCGCTAATAAGTAGATAGGATTAAAATTACCCCTTGAAGATAGCTGAAAATCAATAGTCATCAGCATCATAACAAAGACTGGACACGATCGAGGGGCCAGTAAACTTTATAGGCTTGACCAACGATATAACTTTCTGGCAAAAAACCCCAAGCATGGGAATCAAAACTATGGTTACGATTATCTCCCAAAACAAACAGGGTTTTTGGGGGTACAGTCGTAAATTCTATTTCATAATTGCCCAACTCGGCGGTGTAGGGTTCCTCGATAACTTGCCGGTTGAGATAAACTTTACCCCTGCGGATTTCAATGGTATCTCCGGCAATAGCGATGACTCGTTTGATAAAAAAATCTCCAGAATTAGGATCTAGTTGCCTAATTTTTTCGGGAGTTCTAAAAACAATTATATCGCCTCTTTCCGCTTGATAATTACCAGATTGACTGACGAAAACGCGATCACCTACTGCGAGGGTAGGTAGCATGGATTCGCTCGGAATCTGGAAAAATTCTATTTTTTGATGTAACCAATTGGGAAAATAATTACAGATAATTCCCCAAGTAAAAATCACTCCCACCATCAGTGCCAAAATGGAACGATAGGTGTGACGATGGGGGTGGAATTGATGGGGGAAAGTGTGATAAACGTGATAAATAGCGATCGCTGTAACTAAAGGGGTAAGAAAGAGGATATTGGTGAAAAAATGATCCATTTTCAGGCTAATCTGGGATATAGTCAGAAAAATTATCCCTAATCTCACCTTATCAGCGTACAATTGCCCCAAACCTGGCATAATCCGGTTAGCGAAGACGGCAAACCATGGGTTTTTTTGTTTCCGGGGAATTTTCTCTAAGCTGTTATTCTGTCTGGAATCATAAACAGTCCAGTGAGCGTCAAAAATATTGCTAATGTAAACGATAACCAGAGCAACTATTCCCCCTAATCCCCAGCTTACAGGGCCATTGGGGCTAAAAATTGACCAAATTGTCACAATTATTAATATTACTTGAGCGATCGCCCAAATGGTTGCTTTTTGGTTTTTGTTAGCATACCATTGTCCCAAACCGGGGAAAAACATCGAGAGATTGACCGCTAACCAGGGATCTTTTGCTTGTGAATTAGTCGCATAAGGACGAGAAACAGCCGAAAAAAGGGGGGGTTTACTCATAGTATATATTTATTGGCAATTCAGTAATCAGTGATCACTAAACAGTAATCGGTAAACAGTAAACAGTGAAAACACAGTAGTAATAATACTGCTCGCTTAATACATACTGCTCACTTAAAACTCAAATCTGATAACTGATAACTGATAACTACTATAGCAATCAACAACAATTAATGCTTTTACTTCAATTTAGCACCTCTCATTACTGTCGCAAAGCTCGTTTAGCCCTAGGTTATAAGGGGATTGATTACCAAGTAGAAAATCTCACCCCCGGACTACATATTCTCAAACTCAAGTCCCTAACCAAAGGGTTAACCACTGTCCCCGTTTTAATGACAGCAGATGAGATTATTGCCGATTCTACTGCCATTTTAAAATATTTAGAAAAAGTAGTTCCTGTCCCCTCTTTTATTCCCGCTGGGGAAAAGGAGAAAAATCAGGCTTGGTTACTAGAGGATTGGTTAGATGAAAGTATTGGAGTAGCGACGAGATTTGTCTATTATAATTATCGCGCTGGAGAGGGAAAAGCGATCGATTCTTCCCTGAGTAGTCAAATAATTATTAATATCGTGCGACAACAATATAAAATCACCCCAGCCAGGGTAAAACTAGCGGAGGAGCGCCTAGAAAATGCCCTCAAGATTCTAGAATATTGGCAAGATCAGCCCTATTTGGTGGGAGATAAATTAAGTGTAGCCGATATTGCCGCCACTGCCCTACTCAGTCCTCTGGCTCTAATTCCCAGTTATCGTCAAAAATATCCCTGGTTGTTTGCTAGAATCGGGGAAATTCATCAACAGTGTCGAGAAAAATTGCCCCCCGGTTTAAATTAAATGCAGCGAACGACCAAAATTATTATCCTCATCTCGATCGGTTTCTTATCGCCCCTAAAAGCCCTTGCTTTGCCCGCTCCTGAAGATATTCCCGAAGAAATTTTACGAGCAGAAATTATCACTTCGGCTCGATCACCTTTGGATAATCAACCCCTAAATGCGGCAGAATATGCCTTACTGGAAGAACAATTAGCCACCAGTATTTATCCACCCCAAATTAATCCCAAGATTCGACAATTAATTGCCCTGAGAAGATTACAAAAACTCCTCCAGATCTTGATACCTTTTTATCGTTAAGATCAAAATAGCCGATCTCCTTTGGCAAAAGTGCATCTGCTAACCAAAAAGTTAGAGAGGATTGGCATAGGGCGATCGCTTTTATCGCCAGCAGACAAAAATCCCGTGTTATGATTAATGAAAAAATCATAAAGTTTTGTAACAAACCTTGACTGCTATCCTCCACCCCCAAGAAAAGCCCCTGCTTAATCCTCCTTGGTACTCCCTGTCCCCTCTCTGGCAAGGAGACGAAACCGATGTTAAACAAGGTTTACCCCATAGCCAACTCGCACCCCCGTGGCAGATTTTAATTCTCGGCGATGGTTCTCCCACCCGTCATTTACAACTTTTAACCGGTGAAAAAACGGAAGTGGATGTGATCGATATGTCGCCCATCGGCGACGATGAGGATGGCGCACCGATGAAAATTAGCCTGATTCCGGGGCCGAGATTGCGTCGTCAAGTCTGGTTACGCACAGCTAGTGGTCAAAGGTTAGCCTATGCCGCTTCTTGGTGGTCTGCCAATCAAGTGGACGAATATCTAGAAAATCGTTCCCTACCGATTTGGGAAAGTCTCTCGCGGCTGCACACGGAATTATATCGCGATGTGCAGGGACTTTATTACGGTCATTCCCCAGAATTAGAAATAGCTTTTGGGGAAAAAGGAGCATTTTGGGGTCGTCATTACCTATTTTGGCACGCTCGCCAACCCCTTACCCTGATTTACGAGGTTTTTTCTCCCTATCTCCGTAAATACCTCGGCGAAATGAGAATTGATCAATTAGGATAACTGCTGTAGATATTTCTATGTAGGGTTTACTGAATAAAGCTAAAAACCTTGTTGGATAATATCTTTAGGCTTTTTTGAAATCAAAAAGTGGGGGAAATTTAGGCACTTTTTCCCTGAAAATTAGGTAATTGGCCACCTCAAAACTGGTAAAACCCCACACCCCACACCCTACCCCCACGAAAAACTTTTTGCCGCAAACCCTAGTTAATCTTTGGAGAGAATTAAATGATTTTTCTCCGTTAATTTTGCCATCCAACCCGGTTCAATCACAATCGTGCTGATTTTTTCGATAATAATTGCTGGTCCTGCCAGACAATCAAAAGGTTGCAGATCTGAACGCTGATAAATTGGCGTTTCCCGCCATTGATTAGCCATAAAAACCGCTACTCGATCGAGCAGAGGAGGTAATTCTTTCATGGGACGGGTGCGAGTTAAAATTGCTTCTTGGGGACTGTCCATAGTCTGGATCAATTCCACGGCAATCGACTCAACAATTAAAGCTTTTTGTTCTTGTTTAAACCCATAACGTCTTTGATGTTCCCGTTCAAAATCCTGACGCATTTGATCGCTAAAATTAACCGCTAAAGTGGCATCACTGCCTTGATATTTTAAACTAACTTGCTGCCGCACCTGATTATAACCCTCTAATTCCCGACCCGCTAAAACTTCTAATTCGTTCATTTCCGGGAGTAACTCCCCGATTAAATCGGCATTTAACGGCTGTTCGATCGCTTTTTCTTTAATTACCCTCAAATCGGCCAAACCCATGCCGTAGGCGCTTAAAACCCCGGCATAGGGATGGAGAAAAATACTTTTCATTCCCAGAGTATCGGCAATTAAACAGGCCACTTGACCCCCGGCACCGCCAAAGGTACAAAGAGTATAATCACTGAGATCATAACCCTTTTGTAGAGAGATTTTTTTAATCGCATTAGCCATATTTTCCACGGCAATTTGAATAAACCCCGCAGCCAGCAGTTCAGGACTATTATTACCCCCCATTGTTGCCGCCAATTCTTGAAACTTTGTCAGCACAATCTCTCTATCTATGTGTAAATTTCCCTCTTCTCCAAAAATAGCGGGAAAATAGGCAGCTTGAATTTTTCCTAACAAAACATTAGCATCGGTAATTGTTAAAAGTCCACCTCGTCGATAACAGGCAGGTCCGGGATTAGCTCCGGCACTTTCTGGCCCGACTCGAAAACGATAACCATCATAGACTAAAATCGAACCCCCACCAGCGGCCACGGTGTGAATACTTAACATCGGCGCTCGCATTCTTACGCCAGCAATTTCGTTATCTGTTTGCCGCTCGTATTCCCCTTGAAAATGAGAAACATCGGTGCTAGTTCCTCCCATATCAAAACTGATAATTTTGCTAAATCCCGCCCTTAAACTGGTTTGTACTGCCCCGACTATTCCCCCCGCAGGACCAGATAAAATGCTATCTTTACCCTGAAATTTATCGGCGGTGACTAAACCGCCATCGGATTTCATAAATAACAAGCTAGTTTTCGGTAATTGCTGGCTAATACTATCAACATAGCGGCGTAAAATTGGCGATAGATAGGCAGAAACTACTGTGGTATCTCCCCGGGATACCAGTTTCATTAAAGGACTGACTTGGTGGGAAATGGCTAGGTGAGTAAAGCCGATTTCTTCGGCAATGGCTGCTACTTGTTTTTCGTGGTCAGGATAACGATAACCGTGCATAAAAACAATCGCACAACTTCGGATACCCGCTTGATAAACTGGTATTAAATCGGCTTTAACTTGGGCGGGATTAACGGCGATTAATTCTTGTCCTTGACTATCGTAGCGTTCGGCCACTTCGATAACTTGTTCGTATAATAAAGAAGGAAGAATAATTTGACGGGCAAAAATATCGGGGCGATTTTGATAGCCAATTCTCAAGGCATCTTTAAAACCTTTGGTGATTAACAAAACCGTGCGCTCTCCCTTTCTTTCTAACAGCGCATTGGTGGCTACCGTTGTTCCCATTTTAATCACTTCGATGTTATCTAGGGAACCGCTAATATCTTTAATCCCTTGAATGACTGCATCTGGGTATTTTTCGGGATTCTCCGAGAGCAGTTTATAGAGAACAATCCACTGTTGATCGGCAATGGGAACAATCAGAAATCTAGCGGCATCTCTAGCTAGTCGTTCAATAATTTCTGGTCGATCGATTATCGCCACTATATCGGTAAAAGTTCCCCCTCGATCGATAAAAAATTTTAACATAATCCCTTCCAGTTCTCAGAATCAATGAACAATTGCGCCTAATCCTTTTAAAATAAACTAGATTGATCTATCTGAGTAAGCAAAATGTCCACAGGAATCGCTATTTTAGGGGTAGGACGTTGGGGAGTGCATTACGTCCGTCATTTTTCTCAACATCCCTCAGCACAAGTAGTGGCGATCGTTGACCCCTCCCCCGAAAAACTCCGTCTCTGTCGCGATCAATTTAATCTCGATACTAATAAGGTTATTTTAGCCAATGACTGGGAATCTATTCGCAATCACCCCGAAATCTCGGCCGTAGTCGTCGTTACTCCCGCCATCAGCCATTATCCCCTGATTAAAGATGCTCTTAATTTAGGTTATCACGTTCTGGCCGAAAAACCCTTAACCCTCAATTCCCAAGAATGTGCCGAATTAACGGCATTAGCGGCGCAAAAACAGCGTATTTTATTAGTTGATCATACCTATCTTTTTCATCCGGCCGTTATCACCGGACAAAAAGTCCTGCAATCCGGTGGCATCGGTAAACCTCTTTATGGTTATGCCACTCGCACTCACTTAGGTCCCGTCCGTCAGGATGTGTCCGCTTTGTGGGATCTAGCTATTCACGATATCTCGATTTTTAATCATTGGTTGAATAGTACACCAGTATTAATTCAGGCACGAGGAACGGTTTGGCTACAACCTAATCTAGCCGATTTAGTCTGGTTAACCCTGATCTATGGCGATGGTTTTCAAGCGACTATTCACCTTTGTTGGTTGAATCCCGATAAACAGCGACGCTTAGGGATAGTTGGCAGCGAAGGGACTTTAATTTTTAATGAATTAGACGCTCGATCGCCTTTAACCCGACAAAAGGGCGATTTTGAACGTCAGGAAGCCTATTTTATTCCCCGGGGACAGGAGACGGAATCTATCCCTATCGCCGATGGTGAACCCCTAAAAGCATTGTGCGAACATTTTCTAGAGTCGGTGGCTACGGGTGTCAATTCTCCTATATCTTCGGGATCGGTAGGGACGGAATTAGTCAAAATCCTCCAGGCAGCAGAATTATCTCTAGCCAGAGGTGGAGAGATTGTGCGCTTAGAATAGGGAAACATGGGGTTGATAAGCTGTTGACTATCTAAATTACTCGTTAAGACTGCACCGGGGTTGACAGCAGGGAAACGAGCGATCGCTGTCTGCTTAGTCGATGTCTTGGGCAATGATGCCAGTGCTACAGTTGAGGTGAGGTAAAATCTCCGACGTTTCCCAGAAAGATGAAGTATAACCTGATTTGCTATTGACGAGGAGTTTATACGGTGTTAGATTTACCTAATTTCTTTCACCCGGTCGGTGCGTAGCATGGATGGTCAGTTTATCGGCGACCATATAGTTAGTAAGACTTATATGAAGGGAATCCAAACCTACAAAGAGATGTTACTCAAAAATTCGACAAAATCGATGAACGTCTCACAAAATTAGAAATCGGAAAGGCCGAACTAAAGGGAGAGTTAAAAGGAGATATTAAAGCTTTACATAAGCGATTGACCCCTGAAATCAAGGGATTAACGGCACGGATTGCCTATCAGGAATTTACTAACTGGGAAATTCTAATCCCTTTAGTTGTCGCCATTTTGTGTGGCGCGGCTAAACTTTTTGTTTTTTGTCCCTCCCATTAATCCTTTGATAAAATTCCTTGTAAAAAAGCGGTAGTTTTTAAATCAATCCCTGTAATTGCCGTGCCAACAACTACAGAATATGCACCAACTTCTAGGGCTTTTTTTGCTTCTGTTGGGGTCGATATTCCTCCTTCACAGATAACAGGAACTGACAACTTATTAACTAATTCTTCTAGGAAAGAAAAACTCGGCGGCTGCAGCTGTTTAGTGGCTTCTGTGTAACCGTAAAGAGTTGTACCGACAATATCAGCACCAGCTGCCACGGCATAAATAGCACTTTCGATCGAGTCTATATCTGCCATGACTAATTTACCAGTTTCTTGATGAATACGATCGATAATTGTGGCTAAATTTTCATCATCGGGACGCTTTCTGGGGGTAGCATCCAAGGCAATTATATCGGCACCCGCATCGGCAATGGCGAGAGCATCTTGATATTTGGGAGTAATATATACCGAACAATCGCGATAATTGCGTTTCCAGAGTCCAATTATCGGTATATCCGGCAATTGTTGACGGGTGGCTTTCAGATGAGCGGGACTATCAATTCTTACCCCACAAGCACCCCTATCCACACAAGCATGAGCCATGGCAGCAATAATTATGGGATCGTGCAGAGATGAATCCACTGGAGCTTGACAGGAGACGATTAAACCCGATTTTAAGGTTTCTATTCGCATAAATTGGGGTGTGGGGTGTGGGGTGTGGGGTGTGGGGTGTGGGGAAGTGGGGAAGTGGGGGAAGTGGGGAAGTGGGGGAAGTGGGGAAGTGGGAGAATTTCAACTAAAACCCTAAAACCTCAACACCCCTAAACCCCTAAATCCCTATCACCCTATCACCCTATCACCCTATCCCCCGACTCCTAACCCCTAACCCCAGCAACAAACTTTTTGCCGCAAACCTTACTTATAAGCAGCAATACACTGTTCAACTAAAGCATTTACTGCGTCCACATCTTTCCAACCGAGAATTTCTGTGACTTTTTTCTCTAGATTCTTATAGGTTTTGAAAAACTCGGCGATTTCCTCCAAGCGATGGGGAGGGACATCTTTGAGAGATTTTACCTCTGCATAACGAGGATCTTTAGCGGGAACACAGAGAATTTTTTCATCGCGATCACCACCATCGATCATTTCTAGCATACCAATGGGACGCGCCGTAATCACACAGCCGGGGAAAGTAGGCTGATCCATGATCACCATACCATCTAAAGGATCGCCATCATCGGCGAGGGTATTGGGAACAAAACCATAATCACAGGGATATTGTACCGAAGAATAGAGAACGCGATCGAGAGCAAAGGCGTTTAAATCCTTATCAAACTCGTATTTATTCTTACTACCGGCGGTAATTTCCACTAAAACGTTAATTAAACCGGGTTTCGGTTGGGCAGGAATGCGCGATAAATCCACAAGCTTTCTCCAAATACAAGACAATAGCGCCTTTAGAGTCACCTAAAAGCGCAAGCAAAATTAAAACACACTTTGATTAACTCCGATCCAAATTTTACCCATAAGGGGGATCGGGACGAAGAAAAAAAATTTTACCTTGGCAATCGTCTATCTCAATTCTGTCACCTCATTTGCCTCGTTAGGGAGTAGGATGTGTTACCGGTAAGGGGTTCTTCGGTATAGTTAGGCGTGGAGTTATATCCAATCGCTAACAAGGGTAACGTTAGGGTCAGAATTGCGATCATGGTTCCGAGTAAATTGGCCCACCTATGACTAGGAGGTTCGGAAGTCTTCCCTGACGGGTTGCTTGATTCCATAAAGGGGTCGTGTTGAACTCGACAAGTAAAGAATACGAGAGATGTATAGAGCAGTCAGCCATTGGCCTTGAGCTTTTGGCAAATTACTGCTATTTTTTGCTTTTGAGCTTGGTTAACGTCTCGTTAAAAAGCGAAACATTAACAGCAATACTCTCCCTACTAATTATATTTTACCAATTCTTTTCCAAGAGTTCACTCTGATACTTTTCTTGACGATCTCTCCAGATCATGGTCTGTTGGTTTTTGTCCATGTCATACTAAATCAGTTTTTAATAACTGGATTTAGTATCAATCCACAAAAAAAATGTCTGAAAAGCCCAAATATTAAGCGATTCAAACATTTTCTCATTGCAATCGGAGGGTGATATTGACTTTATGTCTTAACTTCGAGCTTACGATAGAAACTTGGCTGTTAATGTAGCCTATTTAACCAAAATATCGATTTTTTGCTGATTTATCGGGATAGACAATGACCCGTTCTTAAAATTATCCGAGTTTAGAGACAATTGGTTAGCTAATCTGCCCATAAGTCAGACTCCAGAGACTGGCAAGGCATCCTCAAGCCTTGATTTGTCCTTGCTTGTCAGGGACAGCGATCAGGACAAGTGGACTTAATCCACCAATATAGATATCATAACTCGATCGAGGGAGAAAAGCCAAGAACCTGCGAGAAAATTGCCGATTTATCCCGGCCAATATTAATGCTCAGATCGTCCTAGATGATGCCGTCAGTCATTCTTCAGCGAGAAACTACCTCGTTAGAGGATTCTGATTCTAGGGGGAGAGAGGGTTTAATTATCCCGTATTTTGTCTCCTCTGGAGTCACTTGACGGATAACCTCCAAAGCTTCCTTAATCATTACTGCCATGGGAACCGCGACAATCACCCCCAGTAAACCGCCCACTCGCGCCCCCGTCAAGACCGAGACTAACACCCAAAAGGGATTTAACCCGGTGACACTGCCCAAAATTCGGGGAGCAATGCCGTTTTCGACAATTTGCTGCACCACTACAGCTACGGCTAAAACTTGCAGAGCTAAACCAATATCGCGCAAAGCTAGTAAAGCTGTCACCGTGACAATGCCTACAGTTCCCCCAAAAGGGATTAAGGCCATGGTACCAATCAAGAGGCCGAATAGAAGACCAAAAGGGACTTTAATCGATAAAAATGCCGTGACTAATCCCAGGGCCATGCAAGTGGCACAAATCACCTGGCCGACAAAGTAATTCTGAAAACTTAAGCGTAGGGTTAGGGAAAAGGGTTGTTGGACGGGTTTGGGCAACCATTGGATAATACTCCTCCAGATATCGGGACTGTGGAGAAGTAGATAAAAGGTGAGGATAATGGTTAGCAGCACATCAAGCACTCGCACCACGGTAAAAACGGTGAGATTAAGGGCTAAATTAACGCTTCTTCCCGCTAAAATTTGCAATTCTGCCCCTAAACGACTGTTAAACTGAGCGATAACACCATCGAAACTGATCGGAATCGGTAGATTCATCGTGTCGATTTTGGTATCTAGTTGCATCAGTTGGCGCTGTCCCGAGTCTAACCATTCTGGCAATCTGTTGACAAATTGCTGTGCTTGGGTGAAGACTAGGGGAACTAGGGTTATTCCCACGGCCACAAAAATTAAAATCGTGATCAGGGAAACCACGATCGCAGCTAAACCCCGTTTTAATCCCTGACGTTCCAACCAAGTCACCGGATAACCCAAGAGAAAAGATAGAACGGCCGCTATCAGTAAAATAACAAATAAAGATTCAAAATAGCCAAAAATTGCCGATAATGCCCAGGCATTCAGAACTATAAGTGGTGCAGCTAGAGCAATCACCAGTAAGCGAGATAAGGAATTCAGGGATTGCCACCACGTCTGAACCCAATTGCGTTTCGGGGGAACGACTTTAACTTCCACCATGAAGCCTCTTAAAGGGTTTGTTTCAATACTTGTATTCTGACAGATCGAAGCCGAACCCGCTAACTCAACCCGGGGAAGTGGGGTGATGGGGTGTGGGATGCTGACAGGTGTAGGTTTATTACAACAACCTTATGGGTGTAACGGGGGCATCCTGCCGACATTTAAGGTGAACGGATCCGTTAGGCTGTAGATCTAGTCACTCCACACTTGACGAGACAATGCAGTTGCATTACCATCAAGATGTTTTTACAAACAGGCTGAGAGGTCCCAATGGCTGCAACTATGGCTCCATGGCCAGAATCCACTCTTACCGATCGCTATCAGACTACAATTCCCGATTCCGTTCGCAAAGCCCTTGGCTTGAATAAGCGCGATAAAATCTGCTACAACATACAGCCCGACGGCAAAGTATGGATTTCCAGGGCTGACGGGACAGAAGAAAATGATCCGGTGCTTGGGAAATTTCTGAATTTTCTTGCCCAAGATATGGAACAGAACCCTCAACACATACAGCCAATTAGTTCTAACCTAGTCAATCATGTTCAATACTTGGTCTCTGGCGTTGATCTGGAGCTTGATGCACCACTTCTGGATGAGGACGAATAAGGTTGTCTATAGATCAGCCCCTAGTAATTAATGGATGGAGCATATTTGCTCATCCTCTGTTCCTTGAACAGTTTGAAGAACTTGTGACGCAGGTTGAATATCTGCGCCACAAGTTTCCTCAAGATTACAAAAGGAAAAATGCGACAAAGCGTCTAGCTGCCATAGCAAAGTTAGCCTTTGATACTATTCCTCAAGACCCAACTCGCAGTGAGTATCGACTGGGAACTACGCTTGGAGACGATTACAAACACTGGTTTAGAGCCAAGTTTTTTCAGCAGTATCGACTGTTTTTTCGATATCATCAAGAGAGTAAAATAATTCTCCTCGCTTGGGTCAATGATGAAAACTCTAAGCGAGCTTATGAGAGTAGTACAGACGCTTATAGAGTCTTTAGAAAAATGCTGGAGACCGGTTATCCTCCAGATGATTGGCATGACCTACTCAAAGAGGCCAAAAGTACAATTAGCAGTTTACGCGGAGCTGCTGAAACCGAAATTTAATGATAGATATGTCTGGACTTCCCCATACAAAAATACTAAAAAATCAACAAAACCCTTACTGCATAGAGCTTCTCAGAAAAACTTGAAAAGACACTACTGGGTACATTTTCCCTTGAAAATGTCCGTACCGTTGACTGTATCTGGAGTGGAGCGATTTCCTAGATTTCGCTGTATAGCGATCGCTAACCTTATGGTAACAGATGCTGTCATTAATCTCTAGAGTCAGCGATTCCCTCTGTAGCCATGTTTAGATAGCTAGTACATTTACACTGGAGAAGTTCAGTTATATCAAAGAATTTTAGTTATCTTTTGACAAAAATTAGATAAATTAGCTTTTTTATCTAAAAACTCTAGTAATTCAGCTAGAGATTTTTGAGGATTTTTATATTTCTCGACCTGCCGATTTAGACTAAATTTAATTTCTTCGGGATATTCATCGAACAAATGACTTAAAAAAGTATCAGGAGATTGAGCCTTTATACCCTAAGTTTCTAAAGCTGAAAGTGAAAAATTGGTAAGATTATTAGTTAAAATTAGATTAGCTTTAGCCATAACAGCAGTTGCTAGAACATGACGGTCTTTTAAGTCATTTGTCATTATAGCGTTTCCTAAGCTAGTGAGGTACACATATTTTTCTTCCCTTTTGCCTAAAACCCATAACTTTTGTACCTCAGCAGACTGAAAAACGCTATAACTCAATTAAACCAGATGGCACTTCAATCATGGCTTCGGGAAAAGCTGCTTTCATTGTCTCCACTAAATTAAGGGCTTTTATTGAAGTTATATTATATCGATTAATCAGATTGCGGGTTGTTTCTTCTAAAATTAATTTCGACCAGTAAGGGGAGTATAAACCTCGCCAAGCAATTGATAATAAAGTATCGCGTAAATACTGAGGAATAAGAACACAAGCATCTAAAAAAAACCTAGGCTCTGCTGTCATATAGGTTTAATTCCTCATCTTTTCTGTATAGTCCTTCCGCTTCAGTCATGGCCACAAGGTTATTTAAAATTTGTTCTCTTTCTCGATATTTTCTCTCTTTATATATTAGCAAATCTTCTCGTTTTATCCGTCTATCACTGCCTACATTAGTCGATAAAATTTGCCCCTGTTCTAGTAATTTTATTAGATAAGAGTTAGAAACATTTAACAAATTAGCCGCTTCTTCTATAGTTAAATCCTGAGGGGTAACATTTAACTGAATTACCTGTCCCGATGCTAAGGCAGCTACACTGTAACGAAGTACCATTAAAACCGATTCGGGAATATGGACATTTTCTCCCTGTTCAGTTACAAGTCTCGTCGGTATTTCTCTATTAAGCAGCTGATTTAATTGGGTTATTTGTTCAGTTTCTTCGGGTTCGACAACAAAATGAGTTGGGTCAAAATTAGAATATTTACTCATATCAAAGAATGACTCCACGCATTTATAGCGTTTTTCAGTCTGCTGAGGTACAAAAGTGATGGGTTTTAGGCAAAAGGCAAGAGGCAGAAGGCAAAAGGGAAGAAAAATAGGTGTACCTCACTAGCTTAGGAAACGCTATATATTATTTCACCTCATTTTAACATACCAATCTGACAGGGGGACAAGAACCCTGAAATTGATACATCATAAGCTTTCTAGAGCTTTTGATCGAATAAGTTTTCCGCACTGGCTCCCATTTATCGATAAAATTCCTAGTAAGCTCGCTCCCATCCCTGATTCTTTCGTTAGCTTTTTGCTGGTCATCGATCTATTTTTGGCGAGATAAGCTAGAAGCTTGTGTGGACAAATCTTCTAGCTTGCTTATCCCCCTGTCAGCTTCCAATTTGGTGCAATTGGCAATTGGTTTAGTCCAAAAGTAAGTTGTAATAGCTATAAAATTAAAGCTTATGTAATTCCAAAAATTTAGTCTTTATAATTGCCTTTTAACAAATAGATGAGGGAAATCTGTGGTCAACCTTTTAACTTATAATATAGCTAGTGTTTTTGTATTGCATGAGTAAGTCGGTTATACACTGCCTGTAAGAATTGCGATAATACCAAGAATTGTATGGCTAAGGGTAATATTCCGCATTCCGAAGGAGCATCTCATTTATGCAAGTGAGTAATTATACTTGTCCCTAAAACTGGTTTCTAGCAAGGCTTTCAAAATAGCTTGACATAAAACCTGATTTAGGGGTTACAAAGGTGAGATGCTCCCGCATTCCGTATTCCGCGCATTCTATTCCGAAAGAGAGATGCTGCGGAGTAGGATACCTGCTAAAACAAGGAGGGGGTGGTATTAAGTAAAGACAGCTAACGATTGAGAATGAGGTAGGGCTGATGGCTATTTCAAAAGCACTTGAGTTGGCTGTTTTACTGACCTACCTAATTTTTTACTCAAATCTTCAACAAGGTAGCAATGAAAGCAACAACCAAACGAGTGAAGAAAACGAAACTTCCCTGGCGAGTTGCCCTCGCTCTTACTCTCACAGGGGCGATAGCAGTTCCCGCAAACGCAGCCTCCTTCAACCCCCTAACAGGCGAACTGATTTTTACTAACGATGCTGACTGGGGTATGGGAACGTTCACCAATCTGAACTACAATCCCAATCCGCCAGACACGAACAACCGAGTCCCCGGCAACAACCAACTACAACTCAATCCGGCGCTCGTCACCCAGTTCAACAACATCTGGGTTGCTCTCTCCGGGCGGGGTACTGCCGTCCGCATCGATACTGACCACGTAGATCCCGATGGTGTAGTCTCGCTGGCGGACAGTGCCGCCGGAAACGGTGCAGTTCTGGGAGAGTATTACACCGCACCCAACGGGATGGGCAGGGACCCCTCCCGAACGACAGTCGATCTTGATGGTAACGTCTGGGTTACCAACCGGGCTGAGGCATCTGGCGGTCGAGGCTCAGTGGTGAAAATCTCTTCCAATCCAGGCACTGGGGCGACAACCTCAAGCGGGATTTGGAACGGTTCTACCTTTAATGTCTTACCTTGGACGAATACTGGGAGTGCGGACACCAATGGGGGAACCTCAACCGCAGTTGACGATGCGCTTCTTCTTTATGTCAGGACTACTGGCACGAATGCCAGGACAGTGGCAATCAATGCCAACAACGATGTTTGGGTCGGCGGTTTCAATAACAAGCAACATCAATTGTACGATGGAGCAACAGGCGTAGCCGTACCCAATGGACCGGGAGCATTCAATTCTTTTAACAATGGTCGTGGTGGTTATGGTGGACTCGTCGATGGCAATGGCATTCTCTGGTCTGCCGATATTAATAACAGTACCTTAGTGCGTTACGATCCAGCAACGGGAGCCTCACAGAATATTTCCGTGCCACAATCTTACGGACTGGGGATCGACACCAATGGGAACATCTGGAATTCTACCTGGACTAATTGCAGTGTCTATAAAATTAATCCCCTCGGTAGTGTTATCGGGGCGTTTAGTGCGGGTGGCTGTGGCAGCCGGGGTGTTGCCGTTACTCCCAGTGATAATAACGTCTGGATTGCCAATAGTTCTAACAACACAGTCACCCGCTTAAACAACAACGGAACTCTCTTAAACACAATTGGTGTTGGGGCCACACCAACAGGCTTGTCCGTTGATTCTAATGGTAAAGTTTGGGTCACTAACTTCAGCTCGAATAGTGTGATGCGAATTAACCCGTTGACAAACGCGGTTGATCTGACCATCGATCTCGGTTCAGGTGCTACTCCTTACAACTACAGTGACATGACTGGTTCCGTATCTGGTGGTGTCACCAATCCGTCTGGCTTCTGGCGATCGGTGACGGATAGCGGTATCACTGGACAGGAATGGCTGAAAATTTTCTGGAATACGGAGGCAGCCGCTTACCTACCAGCAGGTGCGGAAATTATCCTTGAAGCTCGTGCCTCTAACGATCCAGTCGCACTCATATCCCTGCCTTACACAACTTATAATAGCGGCGATGCCCTTAGCTTGTTAGGTCGTTACCTTGATGTCAAGGCAACCCTCAAACGCGGCGGGACGGTTGGCAGCGAAAGTCCGGTACTGTCGAATATTCGTATTCTCGGCCGTACCACAGAACAAGTACCAGAACCTTCTCCGTTCTTTGGTTTATTAGGATTCGGTTTATTTGGTTTCGGAGCATTCTGCAAACGCAAATTAAACCAGAAATAACCATAAGCTAAGAAGCATGGCGTTGCTGAATCAAGGTATGAATGCCAACTGTGCATCGTATCCAAAAGTTAGTTTGGGTCTAGGTTTTAAAAATCCCACAAGAAGAAGATTCATAGCTCAAATCAGCAACGCCCCTTGACCTTGTTAAGGGTTGGTAGCGACAATTGGCGATGCCTCTGGGTATCCTGGTTCGACTGACTCTCAGGCTAGAAATATCTATTGAGGGAACAACCTTTTTGTCTTAGCCTTAATTGAAGGCCATCATATTTTCAGGCTTGGCGGTGCCAACCTTGGCATCGGGACTGACTACTGACGACCGACTCCTGACTCCGCCAGAGATTAACTTGCTTGGGAAGAGACAAAACCCGATAACTCGCGGAAGCGGATCTCATCGCGGTGGGGATCAGAGCGACTAACTTGTACTTGAAAGCGATCGCCTAAAGATACCGATCGCTCAAAACGATGGGGTAATTCTAACCCCAATTCCTCCAATAAAATCAAGCCTAAATTTTCCTCTTCCCGCAGCCAGCGCAACACCAAAGCTTGCCAGACTTGATCTCCCTGTCGTCGCAAAAATTCCAAACTCCAATAACGATTAGTTTGTCGTTCCACCGAGGTGGCTTCTTGGGCCGAACTAGCGACACTATAGAGAATTTCCTGCATTCTATCCCGGGTAAAAGGCAGTTGATCGCCCCGGAGATGGGCTTTTAGTTGAAAATGGGTCAAAAGGTCAGTATAACGGCGAATTGGCGAAGTTACTTGGGAATAGGTATTCAATCCCAGACTAGCATGACGGTTAGGAATCGTCGTCATCTCACTGCGCGGCATACAGCGACGCAAGGCACAGGAACGCACAGGGCCCGCAGGTAGTAAAATTAACTCCTCATCGGGGGGTAATTCCGGTTGTGGTTGTCCGCGGAAAGGCACCGGAATCTCGTGTTCCTGACAGTAGCGACCGGCGATTTCTCCGGCTAAAATCATCATTTCCGCCACTAATTGCCGAGATGGAGACACTTCCTGCAATTCTACGATAATTTCGTCGTTATCCTTCACCTTAATCGATGATTCTGGCATTTGGATGTTAATCGATCCCTGAGATTTGCGCCAGGCGTGGCGTTGTTTTGCCCAACGGTTGAGAATCTTCACTTCCGGTTCATGCTGCAGATCAAGATGTAACATTTCGTCCACATCTTCGTAGGTGAGGCGATAGGTGGGTTTAATTGTACTAGGATGGATCCGATAATCGGCGATCGCCCCCGTTTCATCGAGGATTACCCCAAAACTCAATGCGGGACAAAGTTTACCCTGTACCAAACTCATTGGACCGGCGGCCAACTCTAGGGGAAACATGGGAACCATTCCCGTGGGAAGATAGAGACTGGTACTGCGACGACGCGCTTCTAGGTCTAATTCATCATCGGGAAGCACTAAACGGCTAGGATCGGCAATATGAATCCAGAGACGATGACCACCATCCGCGAGCATTTCCACCGATAATCCGTCATCGATTTCCTCGGTACTTTCATCGTCGATGGTATAAATTTTTTGGTGGGTTAAATCGAGACGATTGTTGACATCCGCATCCGCAGGGGGATTGAGTAAATTAAGACGCGCCACATCAAGTACCTTTTTCGAGAATTGAACAGGGTAGGAACTGCGTCGCAGGAAAAGGTTTTCGTGACTACTCCACCATTTCAAATCGACTAACAATTCAAAAGCGGCCTCGGGGGTTTGAGAACGGCCCAGCAGCGAGAGTATGTCCATAGCTGCTGGATATTTTTGTTCGGGTTGGAGGATAAATTTTTCTAGAGACTCCAGACGAATTCGATCGCTTTCTGACCATTCTACCGTTCCACCGGCCAAGGCCTGTTGGAGACGTTGGAGAAATTGGCCTTTTTCCCGTTGACGCTGTTGTTCCACCTCTAGCTGGTGTTTGATTTCCTCTACCTGATTTTCCGAGCGGGCCTCGTAACCATCCCCTTTATTTTTAAAATAAACTTTATCATCACTCAAGAGACAATGGGCCGCATAGCAAAACTGCGGACCGCGATCGGAAAAGAGGATCTCGGCCATGGTTTCGGGAGTGACTAACTGATTTTCCCCGGCTAATAATTCCCAGGCCACTTCTAAACCACTAGGATCTAGATAGGGTTGGACTTCCCGCAGAAAATTTCCGATCTCTTTATAGTTGGATGGACCTGCTTTGATAATGTAATCGAAGCGTTGGGGACGCAGTTTATGCGGGTTTCCCCCTTGATCGATGACGATCCAATCTTTTTTACCTTCTGGGCGATCGATCACCCCTAAGCGCCTTTCTCCTTGCACCCGAAATTCTACCAGCGTTCCCTTTTCCACTGCTTCCCCTTACTGCCTATCTATTTTGTCTATTTCCTATCATCCTCGATCGATTACTCGATCGGCAAGAACAATCATCAATCCCCACCCACTAGATAAGTTATAACTGGACTTCCCCGTTGACAAAAAGCCATAAGCTGTGCTGTAGAAGGGATTAAGAGAATTTCCGGCACCCCGTTACTGGCTACAAATTAGGGAAACTCCCAATAAATCTAACGCTTTTTGTTGCAGTTGGGTCGGTCGAGTT
>NZ_JADBUB010000245.1:0-3184 GCF_020245865.1 Microcystis sp. M169S2 | reverse complement strand
GGCCGAAGAGCTAGGGAAAAAAAACACAAAAAAGAGGGAGAAATATTTCAATAATTAGTGCTATAAGCTTAGAAAAAGTTGTGGCATCAGTCAACATATACGGTGCAGTGGATGCGGTAACATTTGAAGGATTTATTCTGAGTGAAGTGCTGCCAAAAATTAAAGAAGGAGACTGTTTGCTCATGGATAACGCCAAGATTCATCTCGGAGAAATAGTCAGAGAAATAATCGAACAAGAAAAAGCTAGACTCATCTATTTACCTCCTTATTCTCCCGAATTCTCTCCTATTGAAAACTTTTGGTCAAAAGTGAAAGCGATGTTAAGAAAACTAGACCTCTTGTAAAAATCAAAAATTGTTGTTAGGGTTAGGAGTCAGTAGTCAGGAGTCGGGAGTCAGGAGAAGAAAAAAGACAAGAGACGACTAGACTAGCCATAAAACCTAATATTATGCCGAATTTATCCGAGCTTTTAGATATTGTGACCCAATAGCGGCCTGATAACTTACTTTTGCAGGAGGTCTACTGAAGGCGAGAACTTACAAAGACTTAATAGAAGGGATTGAATTGGCTATGTTAGAAGTTACTCAAAAAGATATTCGCAATTGGTTTACTCACTGTTGCTACTGTACCTCATAAGTCAGAGAATTGCTATATTTAACAAATATCTCTTGACAAAAACTCCAAAATCCGCTACGCTTTCCCGCTCTAAATAATTTCTGGCCAACTAGCTACCACCGAGGCCAATTTATCCAAATCCCGACGATCTTCGATAAAGGGAAAAACGCCTAAAACCGGACAATTAGTCAAGGATTGAATTAAATTGATCGGTGTTAACTGCTCTATTTCCGTCTCCGTGCGCGGTTGGAGACAATTAAGGATAATTCCGCCTAAATTGACCTTTTTCTGCTCTGCTAGGGCAATATTAGCCACCGTTTGGGAAATCGCTCCCAATTTCACCGGCACCACTAAAAGGGTTTTTAACCGCCATTGAGCCGCTAAATCCGCCACAGTTAGCTCGTGGGTGACGGGACAACCTAAACCCCCTAAACCCTCAATTAAAACCAAATCTTGGCTTTTTTGTAGGTTTAGCAGAGCTTGCCACACCGTCCCTAAAGGAATATCTCGACCTTCCAAATCAGCAGCCACAGGAGGCGCTAAGGGTGCTTGATATTGCAGCGGTGTGATCATTTCTAATCGACCCTGAAATAAACCCTCATACCATTCTCGATCGCCTTGACCCGTTTGCATTAATTTCATCAGCCCCAGGGCCTTCGATGGATAGTATTTTTGCCAATAAGCCACCAAAGCAGTGGTGACAACGGTTTTACCCGCATCGGTATCCGTAGCCGTAATCAAAAGACTATTCATCGAAAATTTGGGTCTGAAACCCCGTCGTTCTAGGTTGGTTTTACTGTTAAATATTAGCACATTTACAAAATATATGCTAAAACGTGAGACATGGAAAAAGCCTATTCGTTTCGATTTTACCCCACACCCGAACAAGAGTCGCTATTGCGGCGCACATTGGGCTGTGTAAGATTGGTTTACAATAAGGCACTCCATCTCAGAACACAAGCTTGGTATGAAAGACAAGAAAGAGTAGGATATGCTCAAACTTCTTCAATACTAACCGATTGGCAAAAGCAAGAATAATTAGAGTTTTTAAACGAAGTTAGCTGTGTACCTTTACAACAAGGGTTAAGACACCTACAAACAGCTTTTACTAATTTCTTTGCTGGTCGTACTAAGTATCCTAACTTTAAGAAAAAACATCAGGGAGGAAGTGCCGAATTTACCAAATCAGCCTTTAAATTTAAACACAAACAAATCTATTTAGCTAAATGAACAGAACCTTTACCTATTCGATGGTCAAGACAAATCCCAGAAAGCTGTGAACCAAGCACAGTAATAGTCAGATTACATCCATCAGGACGCTGGCATATCTCAATAAGATTTGATGACCCAACGATTAAGCCTTTACCAGTAATAGATAAAGCCATCGGAATTGACTTAGGAATTAGTAGTCTTGTGATTACCAGCGATGGCGATAAAGTATCTAATCCTAAACATTTTAAAAAGCATTATCGGAGACTGCGAAAAGCGCAAAAAAATCTTTCTAGAAAACAGAAAAACTCAAAAAATCGGGAAAAAGCAAGAATCAAAGTAGCCAGAATTCACGCTCAAATCACCGATAACAGAAAAGACCATTTACATAAGCTAACCACTCAATTAGTTCGTGAAAATCAAACGATTGTGGTTGAGAATTTAGCCGTCAAGAATATGGTCAAAAACCCGAAATTATCTCAGGCAATATCTGACGTTAGTTGGGGAGAAATCACTCGTCAATTAGCCTATAAATGCCGTTGGTACGGCAGAAATTACATCGAAATAGATAGATGGTTTCCTAGCTCTAAAAGGTGTAGTAATTGCGGGTATATTGCTGAGAAAATGCCGTTAAATGTTCGAAAATGGGACTGTCCAGGCTGTGGGACTCACCATGACCGAGATATTAACGCCAGTAAAAACATTTTGGCCGCAGGGCTTGCGATGTCAGTCCGATTCGCGACTATAAGACCAGAACAGAGTGAATCTGTTAAGGCAGGTGCGAAAAACCATTCGGGACCCCAAACAGAAACCGTTCGGACCTCGGCGTGAGCTCGGTCGAACGCTGATCTCACGGCCGAAGCCCAAATCGTGAGGTTTGGGAATCACCGTCCGGCCCCAGCGATGAGGATGTCATACTAAATTCGGTTATTAAAAACTGATTATTTATTTCCCCTTTTGCCTTTTGCCTTCTGCCTCTTGCCTTTCCTTATAATTAGCCTATGCTCAACGGATTTAGTATCAAGCTCTCCAATATTTAGCAGATGGATATTCTGATCCTATCAATCGGATAGGTTCTTGCTCTTGCTGCAGACCATAAGTGCTTTCGCTTTTCAACGCAGGTTATTAGATCTCTTGCATAAGTCTAGACAAAATAGGATAAAATAGTCCAAGAGTTAAGATTGAAAGATGACTTACGAACAAGTAAAAACTTTAAAGTCAACAGAGTTCAAACGCTTGTGTGGCGTGTATCCAGATACATTTAAGGATATGGTAACAGTCCTAAAGGCAGAAAAAGTTTGGCAAAAAAAGACAGGTAGACCTAGCAAATTGAGTACGGAAGACCAACTACTAATAACAT
>NZ_JADBUB010000244.1:0-3049 GCF_020245865.1 Microcystis sp. M169S2 | reverse complement strand
CTGGAGCAGCGGCAACGTCTCAGTGCTATTAGGAACCGGCACGGGCAGTTTTGGACCCGCCACTAACTTTTCCGTGGGGAGTGGTCCCACTTCCGTGACGGTAGGGGACTTCAACGGCGATGGCAAATCCGACTTGGCTGTGGCGAACCGTTACGGCAGCAACGTCTCAGTGCTATTAGGAACCGGCACGGGCAGTTTTGGACCCGCCACTAACTTTTCCGTGGGGAGTGGTCCCACTTCCGTGACGGTAGGGGACTTCAACGGCGATGGCAAATCCGATTTGGCTGTGGCGAACTGGAGCAGCGGCAACGTCTCGGTGCTATTAGGAACCGGCACGGGTAGTTTTGGACCCGCCACTAACTTTACCGTGGGGAGTCGTCCCTGGTCCGTGACGGTAGGGGACTTCAACAGCGACGGCAAATCCGATTTGGCTGTGGCGAACCGGAACGGCAACAACGTATCGGTGCTATTAGGAACCGGCACGGGCAGTTTCGGCACCGCCACTAACTTTTCCGTGGGGAGTCGTCCCTGGTCCGTGACGGTAGGGGACTTCAACGGCGACGGCAAATCCGACTTGGCTGTGGCGAACCGTTACGGCAACAACGTATCGGTGCTATTAGGAACCGGCACGGGCAGTTTTGGTGCCGCCACTAACTTTACTGTGGGGACCGGTCCCCTTTCCGTGACGGTAGGAGACTTCAACGGCGACGGCAAATCTGATTTGGCAACGGCGAACTTTAATGGCTACAACGTCTCAGTCATCCTCAATACCACCCCGAAAATCACCATCGCCCCCGGCACCAACCCCGTAGAAGGGGGAACCGTCGGCACCTTTATCATTACCCTAGACACCGCCGCACCAACGGGTGGGATAGTGGTCAACTTCAACACCACTGGCAGTACCGCCACCATTCTCGCCGACTATTCCCTCACTGCTGGCACAAATATCACCGCAGTAACCGCCAACACCTTCACCATCGCCGCCGGAGCCACCACCGCCACCCTCAACGTGGTCGCCCTATCCGATGCAGTAAATGACCCCAACGAAACCGTCAAAGTCAACCTGACATCGGGGGGAGACTACATCCTTGGTGCCAACTCTAGCGCCAGCTTTAATCCTGCTACTAACTTTTCCGTGGGGACTAATCCCCTTTCCGTGACGGTAGGGGACTTCAACGGCGACGGCAAATCCGATTTGGCTGTGGCGAACGCGTACAGCGGCAACGTCTCGGTGCTATTGGGAACCGGCACGGGTAGTTTTGGCACCGCCACTAACTTTGCTGTGGGGAGTGGTCCCTTTTCCGTGACGGTAGGGGACTTCAACGGCGACGGCAAATCCGATTTGGCTGTGGCGAACAGTGGTAGCAGTAACGTCTCGGTGCTATTAGGAACCGGCACGGGCAGTTTCGGCACCGCCACTAACTTTTCCGTGGGGACTAATCCCAATTCCGTGACGGTAGGAGACTTCAACGGCGACGGCAAATCCGATTTGGCTACGGCGAACTTTAGTAGCAACAACGTATCGGTGCTATTAGGAACCGGCACGGGTAGTTTTGGACCCGCCACTAACTTTTCTGTGGGGATTAGTCCCTTGTCCGTGACGGTAGGGGACTTCAACGGCGACGGCAAATCCGATTTGGCTGTGGCGAACTTTAATAGCAACAACGTCTCGGTACTATTGGGAACCGGCACGGGTAGTTTTGGCACCGCCACTAACTTTGCTGTGGGGAGTAGTCCCCGTTCCGTGGCGGTAGGGGACTTCAACGGCGACGGCAAATCCGATTTGGCTGTGGCGAACCGTTACGGCAATAACGTATCGGTGCTATTAGGAACCGGCACGGGTAGTTTTGGACCCGCCACTAACTTTACTGTGGGGACTGTTCCCCGTTCCGTGACAGTAGGGGACTTCAACGGCGACGGCAAATCCGATTTGGCTGTGGCGAACTCTGTGAGCAATAACGTATCGGTGCTATTAGGAACCGGCACGGGCAGTTTCGGCACCGCCACTAACTTTTCTGTGGGGAATGGTCCCCTTTCCGTGACGGTAGGGGACTTCAACGGCGACGGCAAATCCGATTTGGCTGCGGCGAACTTTTACAGCCACAACGTCTCAGTCCTCCTCAATGCTGACCCCACCGCCGCCGTCACCATTACCGACCCCTCTATTTCTCTTACTATCAACGATGTTACCCTTACCGAAGGCAATAGCGGCACCACTAACGCGGTCTTTACCGTTAGCCTTTCTAGTGCCGCCAGTACGATTGTTAGCGTCAACTACGCCACCGCCAACGGTACAGCAACCGCCGGAACCGATTACACCGCTATTCCTACCACTACCTTAACCTTCAATCCGGGAGAAACTTCTAAAACGATTACAGTTGCAGTTAATGGCGATAACCAAGTTGAACTCAATGAGACATTTTTCCTCAATCTCAGCAATTTACAAGGAAATGGCAGTAATGTCACCCTAGCTGATAATCAAGGTCAGGGAACGATTAATAACGATGACAGTGCATCTATTGCGATTAGCGATGTCACAATTACCGAAGGAAATAGTGGGACAACTAATGCAGTATTTACTGTCACTCTTTCTAATGCAGTTGATACAGCGATTACCCTCAATTACGCCACAGCCGATGGAACCGCTACCACAGCGGATAATGATTATATAGCGATTGCTACTACTCCCTTAATCTTCAATGCTGGTGAGACTTCTAAGACGATTACAGTTGCTGTTAATGGCGATAACCAAGTTGAAAGTAACGAGACTTTCTTCGTTAATTTGAGTAGTCTAAATGCTAATGGTCGCAACGTTACCATAGCCGATAATCAAGGTCAAGGGACGATTACCAATGATGATGTCATACTTCCTAGTATTACTCTTGCGGTTTCTCCTAGTAGTGTTACTGAAGACGGGACAAGTAATCTCCTCTACATCTTCATCCGCACAGGAGATACAACTAATCCCTTAACGGTTAACTATAGTATTGGTGGGACAGCAATCAACGGAACCGATTACACTTTGCTTCCTACCAGTGTCACCTTCGAG
>NZ_JADBUB010000243.1:0-3397 GCF_020245865.1 Microcystis sp. M169S2 | reverse complement strand
TAGCAATTACTACCGCAGTTATAGCCCATTATCACCCAGCCGGGGCAGCGGCGAACGAACGATCCGGGCTACCCGACAGGAAAGACAAACCTTGGAACCCCGATCTGTTCTCAATCCCACCCTACCACAAATAATTTTTCGCGTCCTAGCTGACAGTAAAGCGATCGATCTCAGTCAGAGTTTAGCTGATGTTAACTTTCATTGGTTAGAGTCTTTAGAAGAGGTAGTCACGGCAGCAATTAAATTAGCCTAGAATCAGTGATCAGCAGCCATTCTCATTTTGAAATAAATAGAGCATTAACCCCGATTTTGGAAGGCAAAATATAGTAGAAAGTGACTATTTTTCAGGGAGAGGCGATCACTAAAAAAACAATTGGTTGGATAGATTAAGTATAAATACTCAAGCAATCAAAGGGATTGGCTGAGAACGAACGGGGTAAATTCAGGAAGATAGTTCTGTTTTTAGAATAAGGAATTCAAGGGAAATAAAAATTTATAATTATTGTCAGCTAAGGTAAAATGGGTGAGTTAGAAATCCACCAGCACGTCAAATTATTCCAAGATGGCTCAAAAAGCGGCAACCCTAGAAATTTCGGAATTAATGCAATTTTTACGTCAAGAATTACATGATTTACCCGATGAGAGGAAACCTGGAAATAATACAAAATATCAGGTAGAAGATGCCGTGATGGCTGCATTTTCAGTCTTTTTTACTCAGTCGCCGTCTTTTTTAGACCATCAACGTTTAATAAAAAGCAATAAGGGAAAAGATAATGCTGAAAGTTTATTTTCAATTGAAAAAATTCCTGGGGATAATCAAATAAGAAATCTGTTAGAGCCAGTGCCAGCCTCTACCGTCTCTAGGACTTTTCAAAAAGTCTATCAATGGTTAAAGGAAAAGGGAGTTTTGAAAAAGTTTCTCTACTTAGATGGAGAAATTTTAGTGGCATTAGATGGCACAGAAATTTCTCATCTAAGAAAATTAATTGCCCTCATTGTAATTGTCGTAATCATCGAAAGGGAACTACAACTTATTTTCATGGCTGTGTCACACCTAGGGTGGTTTCTCCTAATCAAAAACAAGTAATTAATTTAGAGCCAGAATTCATTAAAAAAACAAGATGGGCATCAAAAACAAGACTGTGAAAATGCGGCCGTTAAAAGATGGTTAAATAAGAATCATAACTTCTGTTTAGACTAATTTGCAGCCCAAATTGGCACAGCTAGGGATAAAAGACTGAGAAAGAGATAAAAAGCACGATGAAGGATTAAGATGCGGTCTTTTTCGATTTAGGCGGGGCAGAATAGCGTTTTTTGACCGTAGGATCAGGGATTTTTGGAGTCCGTTTTTTGCCTTTAGGCCAGCCCTGGGATTTTCCTCGGGTTTTGGGGAAACAGGCGGGTGTACCAATCACCGCTAAAATTGCCCCAAAACCCTGAGCGACCCTTCCAGGAGTCAGAGAGTTTTGTGGAAGAGGCTTCTGCCAAGGTAAAGGATTATCTTGTACTATCTCACGAGCCAGCCATAACTACCAAGTCAGTAGAGGCATCAAATCGCGACCAGATTGCCCTTGTTCGGGAGTTGAAAGTTTGGGTAAAGTCCAGTGTAATCTTTGCGAGTGCGAAGCGATTCGAGTGATCGATGTTAATGGGACTTAGGCGTTTTCGGTCAGCAAAAAAGGCTCAAACCATTACGGGACAAAGGGTTAACCTCGATTTATGATTTTCCTTGATATATCTGGGTTTCAGCGATTTTGGGCTTCTCGAAGTAAATCCCAGGCGGGGATTGGAGTTGAGGCTTTTCTCGATTTGTTTTTTGTCTAAGTCTCATTATGTGGACTTCGGTGGAATTATAGAGGAAGAAGGCACATTCTGTGGCTATACCATTCCGACCCGTCTGCGGATTGGATGGTACTTTGGCACTGAGCGGTTTGAGTCAGAGGGTGAGTTTTTCCGAGTCACGATTGATGATGCAATCTATCGGTAGAACGATCGGACATCAATAAAGAAATTACAGCCAACTTTGTAGAATGAAGTACAGCCAAAGTAAGGAGGGACTACGGGTGTGTGGCAAGTGATATGGAATACTGTGCTATCGGAATTCTCCGAGATCACCGATGTGGCTCAAATTATCCGCATCATTTTACGCTTCCTGCTTGCGGCGATCCTTGGTGGTCTCCTGGGGTACGATCGGGAGATCAAGGGCAAGGCGGCAGGGTTGCGAACGCATATGCTGGTTTCTTTCGGGGCAGCACTCTTCGTCCTCATTCCTCAACAATCTGGGGCATCGATCGCAGATTTAACTCGTGTGTTGCAGGGCTTGATCGCTGGGGTGGGATTCCTTGGGGCCGGATCGATCATTATAGGAAGGCACCAAGAGGAGGCTAAGGGGATGACCACGGCGGCGGGCATATGGCTAACGGCGGCCATCGGCGTAGCGGCAGGGATGGGGCGAGAAGCGACGGCCATTCTCAGCACTCTCTTAGCCTTGGGAATCTTATCCTTAATTCCCAAGGTCGAACGGTTGTTTGAACGCCGTGGAAGGAGGAGTTAAACGGGGTCGGAGTATTCGGGCGGATAGGGGTTGAAGATGTACAAGTAGTTCATACCCGCGTTAAACTGCATATCTTGCCCCATGCCGTTGGAGCCCAAAGATGATCAAAATTTCCGTTGATTCACAGGTGTCGTTTTCTCGATCCTTGGTTTATGCCACCTATCGGGACAAGCTGATGGAGTTGGGGCCGTATCTGCCCAATGTGCGATCGCTGCAACTCAAGTCTCGCCAGGAAGCGGAGCGACTGGTGCGACTGGTGCTGGAGTGGCATGGGGGTGGGGACATCCCAGCCGCTGCTCGGGCACTTTTGAGTGAAGAACTGTTCACTTGGACGGAATACGATATCTGGGACAACAATGAGTTTACTGTAGACTGGCAAATTGAAACCCATGCCTACCGAGAGGCGGTGTTTTGCGCTGGCAAGAACCGCTTTCTGGATCGAGGCAATTGCACATTGGTGGAAAGCCGAGTCGAAGTGAGGATTGACCTCAGCGCAGTTCACAGTGTGCCCCCCTTCTTGCTCAGTCGCTTAGTTCACCTAGTCGAAGAGCTTCTGGCCAAAAAGATTGAACCGAATCTGGTGCAGATGGGACAGAGTGTGCAGAAATATCTGGAGCAAACGCAGAAAACCCAGTAACGCCAGGAAAGGGATAGACTATGGGGTAGCGATCTGGAAGTAGTGGTGAGTCGAATTGCTTATTTATACCATTTTTCTAAATTCCTGACAGACATAGAGCTTCTAAAATCCAAGACCATCCCGTCAAATACCCGATCGTGTCATTGGATAGAGAATTTAAAAGATGGTAAAGTTTACTTCTTAAGTTATCAAGGGAGTTAAAATTG
>NZ_JADBUB010000242.1:0-28769 GCF_020245865.1 Microcystis sp. M169S2 | reverse complement strand
ACTTGGCTCAGGGCAAGTTATTTTTAGCAAACTCTCCTAGCTCTCTATAACCTGAGTATCCTAGCATTGTTCCCAGTATTATTACTACTAATACTATCCATAAAGGGTGTCTTTTTCCTTTATCTTTCCGAAAGTCCTTGAGTTGTTTCAGTTTTTCTATTAAGATGATAAACATATATTTAAAAAGTTGGCGGTCACTTCTCATTTTACAAAGACAGTGATCGCTTTTACTTTTGATATTCTGATGGCAGAATGAAACAGCCCTACCAACAGCTAAAACCCATCTATACGGCGCTGCTGACATAATTCGATCGCTAATTGGATCGCCGCTTGCATACTCTGGTCCCTAGCGATGCCAAGACCTGCGATATCAAAAGCCGTCCCGTGGTCTGGAGAGGTGCGAACAAAAGGTAAACCGATGGTAGTATTAACAGCACAGTCAAAAGCCATTAATTTTACGGGAATTAGACCCTGATCGTGGTATAATGCCAGGTATGCGTCGGCAGGTTGCCCTGCACCGCTAAACCAAGCGCGTCCGGGTTCCACCCAAAGGGTATCGGGGGGGACAAGGCCGATTAATTGGGTTTGCGGGTATTGCTGACCCATTGACTGCAACCAAGGCTGTAACCAGTCCTTTTCTTCCCTTCCCAGTTTTCCCGCTTCGCCACTGTGGGGATTAAGGCCAGATATGGCGATTTTTGGGCGATCGATGCCGAAATCTAGCTTTAAAGACTCGATCAATAGGTCTAGTTTTCGGGTCATCAGATCGGGGTTCAGGGCATCGGGAACTTCTCGCAGGGGGATGTGGGTAGTGGCGAGGAGAGTGCGTAAGTCATAGCCGGTGTGAGGGGATTTAGCGACGAATAGCATCCCATAACGGTTAATTCCCGCCATGGTAGCTAAAACCTCCGTTTGACCGGGGAAATCATAACCGGCCAACTGCCAACAGGATTTAGCAATCGGACCGGTGACAATACCGTCAAATTCGCCCTTGAGGGTACGTTTTATGGCTTCTTGTAGGTAAAGAAAGCTAATTTCACCACTGTGGGCATCCCCACGCCCACAAACAATTTTTTCTTGATTGTAGGGCAAATCGATCAGAGAAAAGCGATCGAGAAGATGGGGATCGTGATAGGCTTTTTCGAGAAGCGTTCTTGTCCCGATTAGAGTAATCTGACAAATAGACGAGATTGGGGAATCGGCGATCGCTTTTAACACCACTTCAGGGCCGATTCCAGCGGGATCACCGACGGGGATAACTAGACGGGGAATAAAAGAGGCGGATTCCATAAATTTTGGCCGTCAATATTGCTAATTCTCCCGATTAATCTCATCGTTGACAATTATCAGGAGGGAATAAATCAGTAAACAATTTTCAGTTTACTGTAATCTCATGGCGATAGATAGTAACTTTAGGCAAATTAAATTTTTTAACTTTTCTGTTTTCTTATTGCCCAAACTAGCCAGATTGTTGTAAGCTTATGACCCAACTACACCCGGATATATTCGTTAACAACCGTCCCGATACCGATGGAGACGAGGAAGAAGACTACTTCGATTATTTTTATGATGAACCGGGTAGTGAACCGGGGACATTAATTATCGAACCGGATGCCAAACCCTCGCGGATTATTTTAATCGACTACGATGAAGATAATGCCATTCGTAAGGTGGATATTACCCCTAATGCTTGCGCCCCCTATATTGGCACAAATACCGTGTCTTGGATGGATATTCAAGGGTTAGGGAGTGAGACGGTTTTAAAACAAGTAGGGGAAATTTTTAATCTGCATCCTTTGTTATTAGAAGATGTGGTTAATGTGCCGCAGCGTCCCAAGTTAGAAGATTATAACAATCAATTGTTAGTGATTTCTCAGATGGTGCGACTGAAAGAAGATGAAAGCGGTTTTGATACAGAACAGGTGAGTTTTGTCTTGGGAAAACGCTATCTTTTGAGTTTTCAAGAGGAGGAATTACAGGACTGTTTTGAGATAGTCAGAGATCGAATTCGCACTTCCCAGGGACGAGTAAGAAAATCGGGGGCGGATTATTTAACCTATTTATTATTAGACACGATTATTGATGGTTATTTTCCCGTGGTAGAACACTACGAAGATCGGATTGAGGCTTTGGAAGATATGATAATTAGTAATCCCGATCGAGATACTATGCAGGAAATCTATGATGTTCGTCGGGAATTATTGGCACTGCGTCGCTTAATTTGGCCAATGCGAAATGTCCTACATTTACTGATGCGTGACCATCATGGTATAGTCAGCGATGAGGTACAAATTTATTTTCGGGATTCCTACGACCACGTCATTCAAATTCTGGAAATTATCGAAGCTTATCGAGAATTAGCGGCGAGTTTGATGGATGTTTATATGTCCACTATGGGCAATAAATTAAACGAAATTATGAAGTTTTTAACCGTAATTTCGACGATTTTTATTCCCTTAACTTTTATCGTTGGTGTCTATGGCATGAACTTTGAGAATATGCCAGAATTAAAGGGAGAATGGAGTTATTTCATTGTTTGGTTAATCATGTTAGCCGTAGCGGGGGGCTTGATTTTTTACTTCTGGCGCAAAGGTTGGTTTAAACCAATTTATTCCCTGAAAGAGGAAGCAAAAAGTTAGATAGGGTTTGCGGCAAAAAGTTTGTTGTTGGGGTTAGGAGTCAGGAGACAGCTTTTGGGGTTTTGGGGTTTTAGGGTTTTAGTTCAATTTCCCCACTTCCCCACCTCCCCAATTCATAATTCCCAATTCATAATTCCCACACCCCCATCATCCCATCACCCCACACCCCACACCCGACGACAAATTTTTTCAGCCAACCCTAATTATTCCACCACAAATGCGAGGATTTGGCCTTGGTGACTGCCGAAGCGAATCTGTAAACCGGACTCTAGTGGAACTTCTTGGTTATGTACCTGTTTCCAGTGGCCATCTTGGTAGATAAAAGTACCAAAACGGGAGAAATCTTCGAGAAAGTATTGATAGTCTGGATAATCGGCATTTTTACGGCAAATTATCCGACAATGGTTTTTACTAACCGATTTTTCAGCGATCTGTAGATCATTTTCCATGTCCCGTCCTATATTCATAGCACCACCACGGATTGACCATTTTCTTTCGGGACGATCGAGACAGTATAAGAAAGCGGCGGGCATGGTTCCGGAGATATTGGGCATAACCGTCGGTGATTGAGTCTCATCAAGGGTTTGCAGCAATTGCCCGTCGAATTCCGGGTGCATATAGAGAATCGGCAAAGTCCAAGCGGGCTGATTGTACTTGTAGAGGGTTAATAACTGCTGCCTGGCGATGCGAACGGCCTGATCGATAGGGACTCTCGGACCGGGAAACAACTTGGACATCTGCGCTTCTTTGTCTTTGAACCCGAGGAGGCTGCGGGTAAAAACCTCGATAAAACTCAAGGCCTCGCGATCTGCGATCGCATCTCGCATGGCCAAAACTGCGGGAACGCCATGGTGAATCAAGACTTCCGCCAGACTGCTGCGGGGAATCATCTCCTGACCGGATTTAGCGGGATAAGCACCCCAACAGGCATTAAAAACCGTTAAAATAACCTGATTTCTCACCAAAGCTTGGGCTAACTCCGTCCCGTTTAGCTGTTCCCCTAGCCGCAGAAATAGGGAACCGCCATTGGGGGCGGTCATTCCGTGACCAGCGTAGAAAAAAGCTTTATATTTACCCGTATCCAAGGCCTCGGTCAGTTCTTTCGCCCCCGGTCGAATTAGGGTATCGACTTTGATTTTCACTCCCAAATTCTCAGGGGGGGAACCACTGGGGGAGATGGCCCGGATAAGATTGGCGGCTTCGGATTCCAGTGCCTGGTCGGGATTAGTTTCTCCACCGGTATTAATGGCGGTGAGGTTGAGGGAACTAGCGGCGGTTTTAATCTGTTTTTCGCCGATAACTAAGAGAATATTGAGACTATTACTCGTTTTTATCGGTGGTAGTGGTTCCACATCGCTGGTGGTCCGGCTAAAGAGTATATTCGGATGCAGAGATATGGCCTGTTTACCTGCTTGCTGCATAATTTCCCAGGGCAGCAGAATTAAATAGGGGTTGCGACATTCCAAGCGAATTCGCAGGGGCTGATTTTTGCCGAGGGCGATTCCCTGACTTTGGGCGAAACTTTGACCAATTGATGCTTGAAATAACCATTGCCAGAGACTAATACCTAGTTTCTGCATTAATCGACCGCCATAACTGCCGCCTTCTCCCGAAAGAGTCAGTTTAGGTCGGGGATTTCCCTCTAATTGCTCTAACATCGGCAAGGGCGGCATTTTTTCCAGACAGAACATTTCCTGCCATGCCATCCATTCCGTGGTTAGACTCTCGGTCCATTCACAGTCATGATGCACATATCCCCCCGGTAGGGGTGCTTTCGTCACCCAACGGGCGAAATTATTACTCGTGGCTAAACTAGAGATGGCTAAGTTTAGACTAGGGATGGCATCATCGGTCATTGTGGTTATTTAGAAGTCTATATAATCTTATTCTAGAGGATTTCTGAAAGGCAAGGAAGAGTATTAAGTAGCTGGTTATAATTAAATCAAAAATAGATTTTAGGTTCGATCCCCCCTGCCCCCCTTGATAAGGGGGGTGCCGATAGGCGGGGGGATCTGAAAGTTTTTAATACCTACCTACTTAAGTCACCAATAAACAACAAAGTTCGATAATTTTGGTTTGCAAAGTTGCCAAAGGTTCTCCACCCCGTTTGAGACGATATTCTAATTCGAGAAGTATGGGCAAGGTGGCGAGAAGTTGCTTAGAAGAAAAGGATTGTATCTCTTTGCGAATGAAATACAGTCGCTTGGGGTTGGCAATTTCGGCGGCGGCGGCGATATTTTTCTCGTCTTTTTCTCCTTCTTCAATTTTTAATTTTACTATTGCCCAAGTGCGAAATTGACCCACTAGGGTGGCAGTGATACCTAGGGGGTTCTCGTTGCGATTTAATAATTCATTAACCAATTCTAGGGCTTTGCCTGTCTCCCGTTTTAAAATAGCACTGGCTAACTGTAAGCTGCTTTGATTGCTGGCATTGACTAAGCTTAAAATGTCCTTTTTGTCAATAGTTCCCGCCGAATTATTTTTAAATAAACGCAGTTTTTCTAACTCCATCCACAGCAAGCGGCTGTTATTTCCCACTGATTCAGCTAAGAGTTCGATCGCATCGGGAGTTAATTTTACCCCCACTTCTTTGGCAATTTCCCTAACTCTTTGGGCAATTTCCTCGACTTTCCAAGGCGGAATTAGTTCAAATTCTTTAACCTCCGCCTGATTTTGGATAAACTTACTCGATTTTAAGCGGGAGTCGGGTTTTTTGGTGCTGGTTAATAACAGATAGGAATTTTCGGGTAAATTGGGCAAAGTGCGCTGTAATTCCTTGAGAATATCCTCGGAACATTGTTGACAAATAACCGTATCGGCTAACCAAACCAAACGATTTCCCATGCCGAAAACTGGAGTCATCGCTTGATTGAGGGCCTCGATAATTGCTTCATTGCGATCACCAGTGATTTTATCATAATTGAACTGTATCCAATTGGGATCAAGAAGTTTTACTTGCAGATTTTTCACCGCTTGGTTAATAGCAAATTCATCTTCTCCCCAATAAAATATTGTCGGCATGAGTTTCTTGAGGTGTTACTATTACCCATTTTGCCAGATTTTTACAGTTTTGTCAGCACTACCAATAATTAAATATTTACCATCGGCACTAATTGCTAAAGATAACAGTTTGTCTGTGGGTTGATCAAGGGTTCCTAATTCCTCTTTGCTTGTTAAAGACCAAAACTTAATCGTTTGATCCGAAAGCTTGTTTAATCTGATCAGCACAAGCAGCAGAGGATAAACCCAGAATTTCCTAATGTTAACGATGGCTATTCATAAACAGAGGTAAAGAATATCTGACTCGATAATTTCCCAAATTAATCAAAAAATAGACTCGATCGACCCCAAATAACGCACAATAAAAAAGGAAATGTCAAAGGAGAATCGCAAATGTTGCCCTATATCCTAGCGGTCGTGGTGGGATTAAGTAGTCTCTACCTCCTCACCACCGCTTTTATCGCCCCCGATCGCCACCGTCAAGATGATTTTCTCTGGAGTGCGGTAGGATTATTCTATGCCCTTGTCCTCTGGTTGTGCGCGGGAAGGATTACAGGCGCTATCCTCCTGGGACAAGTTGCCGCAGCCATTTTATTTATTGCTTTCGCTTGGCAAACTCTCAAACTCAGACAAGCACTTTTTTATCCCGACAAACCGGTTAAATTATTTACTATTGTCGGTTGGTTAGGCAATCGTCTGGGGAAAGTTACTCCCTCTCAATCCCCCAAAACTAAAGCTAAACCGGAGAAAGTAGCAGCAAAAGTTAAAGAAACGGTTAAAGAAACGGTTGATCCCGTTGTCGAAACAGCGGCAGCTATCGGAGAAACTATTACAGAATCAGTGACAGAAATTGGGGAAAAAGCTCAAGAAACGGTTGCCCCCGTTGCCGAAAAAGCCGCAGCTATCGGGGAAACTACTACAGAATCAGTGACAGAAATTGGGGAAAAAGCCGCAGAAATTATTGATGATGGGGAAACTTTCGATGATTTCGATGATTTCGATGATTTTGATTTGGCAACGGAAGAGATCAACTCTTCCGAAAATCCCCCAGAAATTCCCCCGACTGAACCTGTCGCAAATGTTGAAGTCGAAACTATTGCTGTTAGCGAAACGGTGATTATTGAAGTTACCGAGGAAGATTTGCCCCCAGAAAAAACTATCAGAGAAGATACTCCCCCAGAAACTCGATCGCCAAGCGCAGAAAATCCCCCCTCATCGGATTAAAAATTAAGACTATTGAGCGGGTGGGTTAGGCAATAAGTAGGTAGGTGTTAAAAACTTTCAGATGCCCCCCTTATTAAGGGGGGACTAACTTCAATTTAATTATAACCAGCTACTTAATTACTCAAGAAATTAACTAATTAATTTAACCTTCACACCCCACCCAGTCAAACCAAGTTGACAGTATGACTTGAAAAATTAATTTAATTCGATGGTTTTATTTTCCCAGTACACAGGGATAGAGCTTCTCGTTTTTCGGGACGATTTCCGAGATAATCTTCTAACCAAAGACAACCTCGATCGAGCAATTTTTGTAGATAATTATATTCCGTTTCTAAAGGCCATCGGTGCTTTTGACCATCCCTAGCAATAATCACAATCTCTTGACTATCAGGACTAAAAGCGATCCCATAGACGATATCTTCTTCTATTTTAAACTCGGAGCGCAAATTTCCGTCCCTGTCCCAGCGTCTAGCTGTACCATCCCTTGAAATAGCGGCGATTTTTTCACCATCGGGACTAAAACTAACTCCATAAACGGGAAAAGAATCGGTTTTAATCTCCTTTAAAAGATTGCCCTGTAAATCCCAAATTTTAATCTTTCCCCGAGTAGCGGTAGCAATTTTTTGATGATCAGGAGAAAACACCAAATCATAGATAATACTATCATCAACTGTCCAAGAATTAATTAATTGAGTCCGATGATTATTTAAGTGCCAGTATTGAACTTTTCCATCGCTTGTTCCCGTGATTATTGCTGTTCCCTCTCCATTAAAAGCAAGACTATAAATTGGTACTTGACTAGCGGTAAATTCTTGAAGCATTGTTCCTTTTTTGCTCCAGATTTGTACTTTTCCATTTCTTCCTGTAATCGCTATCTGATTACTATCGGGATGAAAAGCTATACTATAGATTGAACGCATTTCTGTGGCAAATTCTCTAATCTTTTTTCCCTGGGAATCGAGTAAAGTAATCTGACCATCTTTGTTAGCAATAGCGATAATATTGCCCTGGGAATTAATGCTAACACTGGTATTATCGACCCTAGCTTGATTTAAGTTGTTCAGTTGCCAAATTTTAGCCGTTTCATCACTCGATCCAGTTACCACCTCTTTTCCATCTTGACTAAATACAGCAGTAAAAACTGATTCTTGATGTCCTCTAAGAGTGGTTATTTCTTCCCCTTGCATTCCCCAAATTTTAGCACTACCGTCACTAGATGCAGTAATTATAAACTCTCCATCAGGACTAAAATTAACACTGTTGACAAAATCTTGATGTCCCCGGAAAGTAGCTATTAAATTTCCCTCTAAATCCCAGATTTTAGCAGTTTTATCGGCCGCTGCTCCGGCAATTTTTTGACCGTCGGGACTAAAATTAACACTATAAAAAGCCTCAATATTTTCTTGACCTAAACTCAAGATAATTTTACCTGATAAATCCCAGATTTTAATCGTACCATCCCGGGAAGCGGTGGCAATTTTTTGACCATCGGGACTAAAAATTGCTGCATCTATCGATCTTTTATGTCCCTTAAATACCTGTAAAGTTTCACCTGATAAATTCCATAATCTAGCGGTTTTATCCCTGGAAGTAGTCACAATTTTTTGACCATCGGGACTAAAACTAACACTATAAACTGATTCTTGATGGTCAGGATAGGTGACTAAATTTTGCCCTTGCAAGTTCCAAATTTTGGCGGTTTTATCTTCGGAAGCAGTGGCGATTTTTTGACCATCGGGACTAAAACTAACACTATAAACTGCTCCTTGATGACCTGTCAAAGTTTGAACATTCTCACCTTTTTGATTCCAAATTTTTACCGTTCCATCTTGAGAAGCAGTGGCTATTTTTTGACGATCAGGACTAATACTAACACTATAAATAGTTCCCCGGTGTCCTTGCAGTTGGTTTTTTTCTTGAATGCGATCTAAAATTTGCTGCAGAGTAATAATTGGACTGGTAGCAGGATATTTACTCAAGGTTTGGTCATCAGTAACGATATTTTTTAAACTATTTACTGCTTGCATGGATGCAATTAAAGATTCTAATTGTTCAAATTGAAATTGTTGCCAATAACTATCACCCTGGCGCTGTAATTGAATACCTAGTTGAGCGGTTTCTACTTGCTGCCACGCTTGTTTTACCTGAATAAAAGCTAAGAGAGAACCCAAGAGAGAAACAATTAAAATTACCGAGCCAATTTTAATTCTCTTGGTGGCTTTTTGGTGAGCGATTGCTAGAATTTTATTAGCTTGCTTCTGAGTTTCTAAGCTAATTTCTGCCTCTCTTTTATCGAGATTTTGACTAGCAGTTAAAAACTGATAATCAAGATTACTTAAGCTTTTCCCCTGAGACCAATCGAGGGCATTATTTAAAGCTTTTCCGCGTAAAAGCCGCGATTCATCGGTATAATTAGACTGTTGCCAAGCGGCGATTGCTTCTGAGTAGGGACGCAATTGCTCTAATTGTTTTTCCAGCCAATTGAGATTAAATATTTCTCGATAAATAGGATTATAAACTACTAATTGATTATCCTTTTTTACCACTAATCCCGATAACCTTAATTCCCCTTGTTCTGGACTATCATCGCACAGGATTGCACCTTTTTCTAAAATTTGTTGATAGATGCCTAACAAACGACCGGCTTTGTCTTGATTTCTTAACAAGCGATCGGCAATAGTTCGCAGATGCACTGGTTCATCATGAGATTCCCAATTATTAATAATTCTTTCTTTGATTAGCGTCTCAATATCTAAATCACTTTCCAGCAATAGCTGACAGATTTTCTGGGTTAAAAATGGCTGTCCTCCCGTCCAAAAAATAACTTTTTCTAAGCAGTCGGGTTGATAATTACTTTGACTGGATAATCCCTCAGCTAAAGGAGTAATTTCGGTCAAATTAAATCCCGTTAATTCGATCGCTTGGCCGATATTAAAAGATGTTTGGGTCTTTTCGCGAATTAAATCTGCTGGGGTAGCAACACCGAATAAAGCGAAAGTAATTCTTTCATACTGGGAATTTTCCGCTCTTTGGTTATAACAATAACGAATCAGGGAAAAAAAGTCATCTAGAGAAAACTGTAAACTGAGAATTTTATCGATCTCGTCGATAAAAATATATATTTTCTCTCCCTGACAATAAACTAATAAAACTTCCTCAATAAATTGTCCCAAACGCTGCACGGGAGGTAAATCCTCTCGATCGCGCAACCAGGATTTAAGATTAATTTTTCCCGTCAGATTAAATCCTAAAAACAAACGGGTGATCACGCCGTTATACCATTGGGATAAATTATCATTACTACCAATGCTGGTTATATCTACGGACGCGCAATCCATGCCTAATTGCTGTAAGATATGAGTCACTCGTACCCTTAAACTGGATTTACCCATCTGACGACAGTTAAAAACGTAGCAAAATTGACCATTTTTTAACGCCGTTAACAGTTCTCGATCGGCATTTCTCTCGATATAGGTAGGATGGTTATAGGCAAGACTACCCCCGACACGATATTGATAATTCATTATTCTTAAACAAAATTATTTCAATGTCACCAACGGAAATAAAATAGACAATTGTGATTTAGATATCTATAATGCAAGGATAATCGCTATTGACAACCTATCCCCAAGGCAATTATGAAGAAAACTTTTTTCACCTCCATCGCCGTTAGTGCCACCCTCGTCAGTGCCATTGTTTTAGGTACTCTTGATGCCGGCAGCGCCTCCGCTTGTGCTTTCGCTAAAGGTAAAAGCATTTTTGGCAGCAATACCACCTTCCATGTCAATCCTAACAAACTTATTTTAGGGGTTGCCGCTGCTACAGGAGCAATCACCGTAGCGGGTGTTTTAAGCTACCGTCGTTTTCACTCTGCGCAGCCTCCTGAAGATGCCACCGCTAATCTGCCGGCGGTATTTCCTATCCCCATTCCCCCCGCAGCTTTAAACGTGGCAGTGGTGACGGAAGAAGCGGCAGAAACCAGCAAAATCTCCTAAAAATCCGCTAGATTCCCTCAAAAAAGGTGTTGGCATCCCCGCAGATTTCCCGCTAGGCAACACCTTTTTCTGCCTAATTGTGTCCCAGTTATCAGAATTTTCAGCGATTTTTAAGTTATGTTAAAAGGTGCAACCCTACCACGAGAGGTAAAGATGGGCAACTCTAGCACATTTTCCGACACCCCACTTCACAAAGATCATCATACTTGGGAGCATTTAAAACAAGCCATCGCCGCTAGTTCCGGTTTTCGGCGTTGGCAGCAAGAACAACTAGAATCAGGTAAAAATAGAGACGATGCCGATGCTCGCATTTGTTCCTATCTACGGGAAACTTTAGAAACTTTAGCCTACTAGATTGATGCTCCCCAGCTATGACGGCATGGGGACTTTTTCTGTCCGTTTAAGCTAATTTGAAGAGCTTATTTTCTGCGCGCCTCGTAACCCAATAACCAGACAAAAGCGACAATTAAAGGCAGGAAATAATAAATAGCTCGATAGGCGATTAAAGAACCTAAAAGCTCGCCATTAGATACATATTCCGGTCGTAATCTCAGCATGATAAACTCAAAAACACCTATTCCCCCCGGCACATTGCTTAATACCCCTGCCGTCATGGCAAATACGTAGAGACCGAAAAATCCTAAAAACGAAGTATTATAGTTGTCCGGGAGAAGAAGATATAGAACTCTAGCGGCTAATATCCAATCAATAAAAGTCAACAAAATCAAAGCCAGGGAAAGATTCCAAGAGGGTAGATATATATTTTCTTTGCCGATTTTTATGGGTTTTTTATAGGTGAGAGCCAAGAAAAAATAGCCAGTAACCAGCAATAAAAAAATTATTCCTAAAGGTTTAGTAGTTAAGAAAGGTAATTTTAAAAGTTGAGGAATCCGTTGGGGATCGAGGAGAAAACTTACACCACCAATGCCTAACATTCCTAACCAAAAGCTTAAATGGGTAAAAGTGATAACTTTGGCAATATCCACCACCCCCACCCCCGCAGGAGTATAGAAACGATAACGGATCGCAGTTCCAGAAAATAAGGTTAAACCAATGGTATTACCAAGAGCATAACTGATAAAAGCAGTACGGATAATAGTGCCTAAAGCTAAGGGATGATTGATATAATAAAAACCTAGGCGATCATAACCCGTCATCGACAAATAACCCAAAGCCATCCAAAAAATAGCTTCTAGCTTACGACTTGTGGTAATATGATCCAAACTAGCCAAGAGTTGGGCAAAAGTGTAGTGTTTAAATTCTTGACTAATTGCCCAGACCGCTAGAATAAACAAACTCAAGGACAGGATAATCGGAGCAAAACGCAGAATTTTTTTATACATCTTAACTTTTTACGAATTACTTTTAACTAATTAAAATTCATGAGAAAATCAAAGCTAGATTTAGCCAAACGTCTAAATCGATCCCGAAAAAGGAAATATGATAAATTCCTGAATTCTTCCTTATATTTAACAATTACTCTGGTTTTATGTTACCTAGTTTATCTCAATCTTCCTTGGTCTTTCCATCTTTTTATGCGTTGGGCAACTAAAGGGGGTGATTTAAACAAAATTCCTGACAAATTTTATGCAGAACTTAATCAATTGTGTTTGAGGGCAGATAGTACGGGGGAAGTAAGAACGAGAAACTATACAGAATATACAGAAATCGCCGAATCTCTTGGCACCTTTAGATGTACCTTAGTTAATGGTGGTCAAGAGTGGTTAATAGAAGATTATAAATCTTTTAGTTCTGCCGATGAAGCGATTTTAGGCACTCAGTTAGCGGTTTTTATCACCGAGATTTTGGGAACAGATTATAGTTATAGAATTCGCGCTTATATTCCCAGATACTAAGGAGCAACTAACTCCTGAAAAAACCTGTAAACCTAGGGATGGGTTCTGCACCCATCCTTAGAAAAAATTAGTTTTCCGATAGGTTTTTTGGTCGGGAAGGCCGAGGGATAGGGGATTGTCCGGGGGTAAAAGGTCGCTTTTCTCCTTCCCCTTCCGGTCGAGAATATCTATCGCCCGAGGGATGACGATTTTTATCAAAAGGCTTTTTAAAACCCCCCTTACCCATCGGTTTTTTCTTGCTGGCAAAACCGAGGTCTAAACCTTCCAAAATAGTTAAGGCATCCCCTTTCATCTGTACTTGAAAATCCCAAAAACGACTGACTGGTTTACCTGGCAAAGTGCCGCGCAATTTTAGTTTAAAAAACTTGGGTTTCTCCGCTTCAGTTTTGGGCATTTGTCGGATTTTGACCACTACCGCTTGATTTTCCCGTTCAGTAAAGATGACTTCACCTCGAATCGAAAAATAACCCGGGGTAGAAGCGAGGAGTGGCTCTATCTCTGGATCATCCTCTTTTTTCAAGGTTTCTGGTTCCCAAACACCGACAATCTGAACATGAAGGGCATCATTTTCCTGACGGGTGCGCGGATAAACCACCCAAAGATGGGGTTTTTCCAGATCGAGATGATTTTTAACCAAACTGATCACCCGGCCGAGAATCACAGAATCGATCAGAGTACCATCGGCAGTTAAAATATTGCCTTTAGTTAATTGTTCCTCCGATCGCTGATAATGGCCATAGACGAGACCGATCGCCCGATACTGCCGCAGATGACTGGGAGGGGGGATCGGTTGTTGGCGTTTGACTTCTTCGGGGGTGGCTGACTCTACGGCTAAGTCAGCCTCAGTATGGGGGGACTCAAGAGGGACATCCTGAAGTGGAACTTCAGAAGTCGGGGGGGTTTTCGGTGATTCGGTAAACCGATTCCCAGGACGATTCATATCACACTCCTAGCGGCGGAGACACATAGTAAATTAGTAATCAAGCAAGTCAAAAGCGCGATCTAGAGGATTACAATAACCCTCTAGGGCGAATCTACTGGCATCTAATATATTAAGAACCATGATCTTCTGACTGTCAACCTTGTCAAAACCCTTTTGAGTCTTGACTGTCTGCCCATTGTACTCAATAAAGAGCGGCCAATTTGATTGATCCCCTCATCAAATCTCTAGATTTCCATAACATTTTCTTGTCTTTCCCCTCGCACCCCAGTCTATGAAAGCCTCTCTCTCTAACCGTCGTTGGCTGTCCATCGGTCTCATCCTGATGTTATTTGCTTTGCTGTCCTTCTCGACTATGCCGCTATTGACTTCTATTCTCAAAAGTCAGCACTCCTCGGGCCAGAGTCATCTGTCCGCAGTGAAACAAGAGGAATTAGCCAGTCAAGCACTGGGTTATCAGATGGTTTTAGAGCGCGAACCCGATAATCAGGCAGCTTTGCGGGGATTATTAGATACTCGCTTACAGCAGGGCGATTTAAAGCAAGCGATCGAACCTTTAGAAAAATTAGCGCAACTTAACCCCCAACAATCCGATTATCTACTACTTTTAGCGGAAGCAAAACGGCAAATAGAGGACTATGCAGGAGCCACAGCCAGTTATCGCAGCCTTTTGGCCTCCCAACCCCAAGATCTACAAGCCTTAACTGGATTAACTAATTTATTTCTCAGCCAAAACCGCCATACCGAGGCGATTAGTCTGGTCCAAGACACGATCGATCGCGCTTTAAAAGCCGCTGCCGATCCCAATAATCCAGCTAGTTTAATCGATATCGTTTCCGTTCAGTTACTTTTAGGCAAAATCTATTTCGAGCAGCAAAATTATCCAGAAGCTTTAAACGCCTATAAACAAGCTCAACAGATGGATGTTAACGATTTCCGACCGATTTTAGCGACTGCGATCGTACTAAAAGAACAGGGCAAAAATCAAGAGGCTCAACCCCTCTTTCAAGAGGCTCTCAGTCGCGCTCCTTTTGCCTACAAAGAGGAGATTCAGTCCCTAATCAGGAGTCAGGAGTCAGGAGATAGGAGTCAGGAGATAGGAGATAGGAGATAGGAGATAAGTAGGTAGGCGTTAAAAGTTGTCAGATGCCCCCCTTATTAAGGGGGGATTAAGGGGGGATCCCCCCGCCTATCGGCACCCCCCTTATCAAGGGGGGCAGGGGGGATCAAACCTAAAATCCATTTTTGATTTAATTATAACCAGCTACTTAGGAGATTATTTTATTTATTCTCCCCACACCCCACACCCCACACCCCACACCCCATAGTTTTGTAACGGCAATTTTTACTAAAAATCAATAAATGTAAACTTTAATCACAAGCTCGATCGAGTCCCGACAAGGGTGTTATATTAAAAACATAAAGGCACAAAGGAAGCGACTCAACTTCCTTTCAGGCAAAAAGACCTAGAGCCTGTGCCACCTGCTCTAGCTCAACGCAACAGCTAAATCGGACGCAGATTCTCAAAGTTTGTAAAGTAAAGTATGGTTTCGCCTCTGTTGCTCGATATAGGACAGATGGGGTGAGCCGTAATCATCACCTGAGTCGGTAAACTGAGAAATCTTGATAGTTGACAGATAGACTGTTGTGGGTTCCGTAAACCTCTATTATGTTGAGTCCGTTAATTTTTTAGGAGTCCATATCGTTTGTACAAGATGAAGCCCGCCTCCCTAGGCGGGCCTATTGTGTTTTTAGAAAACCGCCACGAGATATTCCTGTAATTGCAATTGATAACCTGCCTGTCGCTGACAGGGATAATCAAGGGAAAACTCAGGTAAAGCTAATAGAGAACTTTTTTGACAACTAACTAAAGCCACATCGAAACGACAGGTTAAATCGGACCATTGGGGATAAAAGGAGAGAAATATCTGGGCAGCTTCGTAAATTCTCCCCTGTTTACGGTCATCGATGGCTAATTTGCCCCCTAAATCCCAATTGCCGGCGCTGCGGGTTTTCACCTCGACAAAAGCGAGAATCGCCTGAGATTTAGACAAAACGATTAAATCGATTTCACCGCCGCCACTACGCCAACGACGCTGGAGGATATGCCATTCCTGTAATTGCAACCAATCCGCCACCAAATTTTCGCCTAATTCCCCCACAGTTGTCATATTCAGTTATCAGTTATCAGTTATCAGTTATCAGTTATCAGTTATCAGTTATCAGTTATAGTCATTTCAATTAAGATTGAGAATATCAATCCCAGAGTTCATAAGGGTTTTGTCGGTCTAGAGTGTATCAGACTTATCTGAAATGACTATATCAGTTATCAGGGAACAGGGAACAGGGAACAGGGAACAGGGAACAGGGAACAGGGAACAACGTTGATTTATTATCCTGTCTTCTGACTCCGAACTCCTGACTACTGGCTCCTGTCTCCTGTCTCCTGTCTCCGAACCAAGCAGGACAATTTTCTTTACCAGAGGTCTATTACAAAAGTCCTTCTAGACGACGACGGATGCTGTCCAACTCCGCATCGGGAATCTCGGAAAACTCTTCCTCGGCGGGGGGGACTTCCTCTTTTTGCCAATCCAACTCCGAGGCATTGCTTTCGGGGGGAATTACCAACATACCCGCTTCAATCATCTCCGCTTGATAGCCAGCATCGCGACAAAATTCTGCCACTTCCTCCGAATCAATTTTCTCTACCGTGGGAGTCGGGAAATCCTGGGCCTCTAACAGCAGCGCATAACGGGTGGCATCATCTTCCGATTCAAACATCAACACCTTATTGATAGCTCCCATTTGAATGGTGTGGATACCTTCGTTTTCTGTGCCTGCGTTAAAAAGTAGTACAAATACACGCATAATTACTATTAGCGATCGATAAGCAGTGGTCGTCTATGCTCATTTTACCCCCCTTCTCGATCGCTAATCCCCAGCAATTTTAGTTTCTCGTCAACCACTTTTGACCATTAAGCCGTTGCAGGGTGTAAAACAACAGTAAATCAAGACTAACTTTCCTTTCATCGATCATAAATGATTCAAGTGTACTAGGTTGAGCGCCGCCCTCAGCCTGAGAAAAAGCTTTTTTACCGTTGATGTTTTCTTCCAAAAAATAAATGCTAAATTGACGCATTCCTCCGAGCCAATTGCCGCTTAACTGCCAACAGGGAGAACTAGAAAAGCCCTGCACGGCAATTTTATCCTGTTTAAAGGACAGTTTCATGTCAGTTATACCCAGCTTTTGCAAGGCTGCCGCCAGTGCGGGTTGAAAATGCTGCTCGATAAATTCAGCAAAGGGTTTTTCCTCGACGGTAGGCTCCTTGGGTTTCTTAACAGCCGCAGGTTGAGCCGGTTTTTCTGCTTCTGCTGCCGGAGTTGCGGGGGTGGTGGTTTCTTCTGCCATAGGAATTAATCTGGAATGGGTAGGTAGCTACAATTATATTTTCTCCCGGGTTATCAGTTATCAGTTTTTTTAGCTATCAGCTTTTATTTACCCCATTGATTAGCCATTTTTCCAGTAAGAGCATTTTTCATAAAGATGAGGTATAACCAGACAGGGTAATGAAAACCTCTATATCTAAGTAGGTAGGCGTTAAAAATTATCAGACACCCCCCTTATCAAGTAGGGTTGATTTATTGTAGGGTTGATTCATGAATCAACCCTACCCGTTGGGGGTTTATGGGGTTTTAGTTCAATTTCCCCACTTCATCATTCATAATTCCCCTACAGGGTTTGGTAAGCTTTGAGGGTGGCAGTTTTGACGCTTTCGGGGACGAGGGGAAAGGTACTTAATATATGTTGAAATTCTGTTGGGGTTAATTCATACAAGTGGGCGACTATTGCATCTAATTTCGCTCTAATTGCCATTCTTTCTCCTTCTTCTGTGACTCCATTTTTATGGGAACCTATCCCCACTTCTTTCGCTAATTGCTCAAATTCTTCTGTGGTACAAATCAATTTTGCTGCATTTTCTACTATTTCCTGAAAGTATTTATCTCCCTCTTTTAGTCGGGGGATAGGTAGTTGATATATGTAGAAAAAATTTATATTAGCAGATACCCGATGACGAAGGGAATAATCTAGCACAAAACTATTCCAGATAGCAACCAAGAATAAACATTCTTTATTGTTGGTTGCACGATTAACTTCTTCTTGAAAATGTACAATAGATTGAAAGTTTTCTCCATGAAAAGCAGGAGGTATAATGGTAGCTATTAAAGTTCTAGCATTAGTGCTACTGGCAATTTTACGAAATCCAGTTCGATAGGTTTGATAGTCTAGTATCTGCTGATTATCTGGCAATTTTCCTAATATTGCTTTTCTTCCTTCTGATTCATTTATCCAATAGCGCGGTTGAGATAAACCATGGCTGAACTGTTCAATCATTTTTCCTTCGTAGAGAGGTAGTCTTCCCTGTGCGGGTTCAGTTTTAAATAAATAACTATCATTAGTCATGTGAAATTCTGATGTTAACTTGAGATTCCATGTATCGGGAAGGGTTTCTCCTAGCAGGGGAAAACGAGACATTTTTTCTGCGATATGAATATCTATATCTTGTTTAAATTCCATTACCGAGAGGGAATCGGGGGATAGTTTGCGGATTAAATCGACGCTAATTACTAAACTATCTTTATGGGGAAAACGTTGTAATTCCTCAACATCGTGACGCATAAACTCTACAGGAAAGGAAAGAGTTTGTTTATTTTTCTCAAAAGTTAAGATAGCAATCTTAAAACTTCTATGGACATTTTCAAAAATTTCTTTACGATTTTCAAAACAAAATAATCCTGTCACATTTGTCTGAGAAAATAACATTTCTCGCAGTTGCTTGGTTCCCAAATCGGTATAAATTCCACTGGGAACAACTATTCCACATTCTCCCTGGGGATGGAGGAGATTAAAACATTGTTCAACAAAAAGCTTATAGAGATTAATATCCGTCCCTTGCTTTTTACCATTGACAATAGAGATTTGATTTTTATATTGTTCCGAGGAACGAAAATAGAGACTAACGTGGGGGTATTGACTTTGATATTCTAACCATGCTTGAGCGATTTCGGGATTAGTTAACAGTTTTTTCTGTTCCTTTTCAAACGTCTTGATGTCCATTTTATTTTTAGTCACCAAGTCGCTATGCTGAGAAAAAAATTCTTTCGCTTGGGGTTTAAAGACTTCCCAGGGGGGATTGGTGATAATCACATCAAAACCACCTTTTTCTGTAATCAGTTTATCGAAGTGATAACCCCAGTGGAAGGGTTTCAGGGACTGCATATCAGAAAGAGTTAATAAACGTTTCTTTGCTTTTCCCGTTAATTGTGCGGATTCGTACTTAATTGACAACTTACCGCTAAACTCATCTAAGAGAATTTGGTTTAATTTCTGCACCGATTCGCGGTTGACATCCTCGATGTGATTGCGTAACATCTGGAGACGGTTTTCTTGGGGGGTTCCCTCTACTTCTCCCAACCGAAAAGCGTGTTCTTTGTATAATTCAATACTGCGGTTTTTTTCCGCGAGAATTGTCTGATAATTTTGCGCGGTGAGGGTTTGCATGAGATTAAAACTTTTTCCGTCCACGCGAATTAAACCGATGAGGGAATTTCCCGACATGATATTAAAATCAATATTCGGTAAGGGTTCCAATTCTGTCACCGATTGTGCGGCAGCAACTAAAGCGAGAAATAAACGCAGTTTCGCGATTTCCGTCGCTTCCTCCATGATATCGACACCGTAGAGGTTATCGGAAATAATTCTTTTTTTGATGTAATATCCGAGGGAGGGATGGGATTTTCTTACCTCTGTTAACCACTGTTTTAATTTACTGTCTCCCCGTAGTTCAATTGTCCCAATCACCGCGCTATAAATTCCGATTAATGTCTTCATCGCAGCCACTAAAAAAGCACCGGAACCACAGGCAGGGTCTAAAATAGAAAGCTGGGGAAGAATATCTTCAATCAGAAGCTGACAGAGGGGAGAATCGAGATTAATTAGTAGTTCAGAAATACTGGCAAATTGTTTGCGGGGATAATGTTGATTGCTTCTCTCGACAATCCATTTATTAATCGTCCTATCACAGAGATATTCGGTAATCTCCGGACGGGTATAGTAAGCACCGAAAGCTTTTTGGTTGATATACTTTTCAAAGATATATCCCAAAACATCGGGGTTAATTTCGTCATCGCTTCCCCCCGGAGTGTCGTCAAGGTTCCAAGAGTAACGGGAGAATAAATCGAGGATATTCTCAAATGCTTGGTCATCAATACAAATGTTTTGATAAAGATTTTCGAGGGGATGTTGGAGAAATAATCCTCCGTTAAGATATTTGACTTTTCCCACCAATGCAGTTACTGTCTCATCTCGTTGGGATTCCGGTTGAGCGAATGCTTGAAAAAAGAGGGTTTGCAGAAACTGACGATAAAATAAATTTTTCCCGCGTCGTTGACTTGCTTGTAATTGGTTTTGCAGATAGTTGAAGTCGTTATCGATAAATCCCTTGCGCTGCAGGAAATAGACGAACATTAAACGATTGAGAATAACCGAAGTGTACCATTTTCGATCGCTTTCTCGATCGATTCCTTGGATAAAGGGGAGGAACTGTAAATGCTCTCGCTGAAATTCCTGATAAAATTTCTTGGTAATCTTTTCGATATCGAAACCTTTTTGTAAGCGATGGGCCACCTCCACCACGGAGGGTTCCCCATCTTCAAAATCGGTGATATCGAGGACTAATTCCGCTAGTTTACCGAGAAATAAATCTCCCGGTTGTCCTTTTATATAAAGATGGTCACGGATATAACTTTTACTTCCCTCTCTTTTTACCCAGTACCATAAACTGCGTGTCCGTCCCCCATCGACGAAAATTAGCAGATTTTCGGCAATTCTTTCGATAACTTGCTGGTGAATGTCCCGACGAAGTTTCGCATCGGGTATATCGGTAGTTGTCACCTCTAATACTGCTACTCCGGACACCTCCGCAATCCGTTGACAGGGATATTCTTGATTGTCAACGGTGATACTAACAGTTTTTTTTGCGCGAGGATGAGACCATCCCAATTCCTCGATAAACAGTTCCCCAAATTGGAAGTTAGATAATAAGTCACGAGTCCGGGAGAAGTTGAGGGGCATAATGGATAAATATCGATAAATTATGAACCAATCCAATTCGCTTCGCTGAGATTGGAGATACATTTAATATAGCAAAAGGTTTGATCCCCCTAAATCCCCCTTGATAAGGGGGACTTGAATTGGTTTGATCCCCCTAAATCCCCCTTGATAAGGGGGACTTGAATTGGTTAGATCCCCCTAAATCCCCCTTGATAAGGGGGACTTGAATTGGTTTAGATCCCCCTAAATCCCCCTTGATAAGGGGGACTTAAGAAGGTTGAAATAGACCCAAGGAACAAATAATCTGAGGTTCTTGGGTGGATTCTTGTGGGTGAACAATACAGAGACGGTCATCTTTATATAAAGATACCAGTAAGTCTGCCAATTGTCGGTCACTGATGCCAGTTCTTAAACCACGATTTAAGCAATCGAGAGCCGACTGTCTAAGGGGATAATGATACAATTGGTCGAGAGCCTTGCATAAATCCTCATGAGCAAATAGATCATCCTTACTATCTTGAGAATACCTTTTTAAGCGCTCGTAGGTCTTAAATTTTGCTCCCGTCAATCGTCCCAATTTAGATCCGGAGTTGTTTTCCTCCTCCGCAATTAATTCTGTACCTTTTTGTACTAACTGATGGTGTTGGGGATGGGGGGGAATGGCCGGAGTTTGGGGATGACAGGCAGCGGACCGTAAAATAGTTAATTGGGATTGAGTCACACTATTTCCCTGCTTATCAATCCATGCTAAAGCATCATTCCCCCCGGCAGTTTTTAGATAAACCATGACTCCCTCCGGATGGGTTGCTGTCCCACTATGGCAACGGGTAGAATAAACCACCGGCGGCAGAGTCTCTATGGTATGTTTTAAACTAGGGTCAACTTCGATCGCATTTTTCCAAATTTGATACGCTTCCGAGGTTAAATCCACTTCTTGATCCTCCTCCTCATCGATAACCTCAGATTTTTCATGATACAGATCTAATAAAGTCTGGTTATCCATCTCCTCCTCAAAAAATACCTCATCAGTCCCCACCACGTCCGCATTCTCTCGCAGTCTTTGAGATAGTCTCGTCCGCAGTTTAATAATTCTCTCCACTCCCTCCGCAGGTAAAAAGGAATAACAGAGAATCTGACTTGCTTTTTGACCGATTCTATCTACCCTTCCAGCCCGTTGAATCAGGCGAATAATTGCCCAGGGTAGGTCATAATTAACGATAATGGCACAATCCTGTAAATTTAACCCTTCACTCAAGATATCCGTCGCAACCAAGACTCGTATTTCTTCCCCCACTTGCTGAGAATTACTGCGGGGACTAAAACGATGGACCATTTCCGCAGGATTAGCAGAGTTTCCCGTCACTCCCGCAATCTTATCCACTCCCCGATTTTGCAACTGAGTGACTAAATAACTGACTGTATCGGCAAATTGGCTAAAAATTAACACCTTTTCCCTGGGATGATTCTCCTCTAACAGCTGCCATAACTTCTCTAGCTTTTCGTCGGTCTCCGGCTGCCAGGTCCCACAGGTTTGCAATAATGCTATTAAAGCCAAGGCATCAGATTTTAGGTCTTTTTTCAATGCGGGTTTAAACACCTCGGGGTTAATCCACTGAAAGCGCTTGCGATAATCACCGCTATACTTTTGATACACTTGTTCGGCTCTTTTTTGATACTCTTTTTCTAACCCGGTTATCCCCCCAGTCTCCTCGGTTTCTATGCTTTCATCTTCTCCCTGAGTGACTAAATCCTCATCCAGATAACGAGTGTCTAACAAAGCTGGATCCTGACTCCCGATGGGAAGGGGTAAATTCTTGGCCATGGCATGAAGGAAAATATAGTTACGGAGAATATGACGGTCAAGGGATTGCAGGAAAGCATACCCCCCACTCTCCAAACGTTTAAATAAATTCGTCCGACAAAAACCCATTAATCTTTTACCCGCACGGGATAGACTTTTTAAGATGGTTTCTTCCTCTCCTGTCCCTTGGCATCCTTTAATTAGATAATTTCCCAATCCGTAACGGGGTAACTTCAATCCGTTGAGAGTTATCACCACTGCTTCCGAATATAAACGCGCATAAACCGAGTCTTGTAGGTCAAACTTAATTGTCTTTAGTTGTCGTTGGGGAAGATAAACCCTCGACCCATCAGCAAATTTTAGATACCGACGACCCTGTTCGTCTTCTGTAGCATAATTATTTTTGATAAAACCGCGAGTCCGTCTAATCATATAGAGACGCATTAAGTCTCTCCAGTCGTCGGGAGAGTCACTTTTTTCAAAGGCTGCTAGGGACCTAACCGCAGATTGGTATCTGCGGTTAAATTCGATTTCTCCTCCCAGAGATTCTAGTAGTCTTTCGGGACGAATTCCGAGATTAGTATCCTCTTGAATGAATAAACGCAGTTGATTGGACAGGTCAAGATAGTTTTTATTGTAGGGAGTCGCAGTCAAGAGAATACAGCGACTTTCGTTGGTGTTAATGTACTCCTGTATCACCCGATAACGTTTACCCTCTCGATTACGCAGGTTATGACTTTCATCGATAATTACTACCCGATAGCGCCGCAGATTGGGTAATTCCTGCATAACCTGACTTAAGGGGATAATTTTCGCTCTTAATTTGTATTTATAGCTGTAATCCTCCCACATAGTCAGGAGATTTTTCGGACAAATAATTAAGATTTCTAAATCGTAGTCTTCCTGCAAAATATATGCTAGAATGGAAGCGATGCGCGTTTTTCCTAACCCCACCACGTCGCCAATTAGTACCCCACCGCGTCTTTGCACATAACGAGCGGCAATTTTAATGGCCGATTTCTGAAAATCCAGTAAGTCTTGGTCAAACTGTCGGGGAATTTTGTATTCCGCTAAACCGGCTCTCGCTTCAAAGGAAAGATGGTAGGCTATTTTTAAATAGATATGATAGGGGGGAATAAGACTTTCCCTGGCCCAACTTTCGTTAATCACCTTGACAATATCCTCGGATATATCCCAACACCAAGCATCGAACCAACGATCATTAAACCACTTTTGTAATTTGGCACAAGCATCGTGGTCAAGGACATCAATATTTAATTCTCCCTGCTGTTGTAATCCCGCAAAAGTTAGATTACTACTACCCAAAAATCCCACCGTTGGATTATTGACATCCTGTCGATGAATAAGGTATAATTTAGCATGGAGATTATAGCCCAAAAATAAGCGAATTACTAGCTTCCCCGATTGAATTTGTTTGGCCAAACGTTGCAAAGCTGCCTGATCTCGATTGCTAGGATTCCCCCAAGTTAATTGTTGGCAAAAATCCTGAACAATTTGTTTTCTTAAACGAGCGCAAGTAGCCTTATCTATATCATTTGAGCGCTTCAATAAAGACAGGGATTGCTGTAGTAATTCCTGGGGTGCTTGCTGCATACCAATCAGCAGACGACAACAGGACAAATCACCACCGAGAAAGTGATCAATATAGGTATCAATGGACTGCCAACCGCGCAAATTAAAATAACCCACGCAAAAATCAGCGCGTTGGGCCACTAATAAACTTTCGCGTAAAATTGGCAATAAATGGGACTCAATATTATCAATAATACGCGGCATATTTTTATAAAAAGATTAAGTTAATATAAGGCTTTTCTAACTGATAACTGATAACTGATAACTGATAACTGAATTTACTTACTTAATCCAAACAGTTTTAACGTTGACAAATTCGCGAATACCTTCCACACTTAATTCGCGACCAAAACCGGAACGTTTAATCCCCCCAAAGGGTAAACGAGGATCGGATTTAACCATACCGTTAATAAACACACAACCGGCCTCAATTTCGGTAATTAAACGCTCAATTTCTGCGGGGTTATTTGTCCAGGCACTAGAACCTAAACCAAAGGGACTATCATTAGCTAAAGTGATCGCTTCCTCGATATTTTTGACTCGAAATAGTAAAGCCACCGGTCCAAAAAATTCCTCTTTTTCCCCCGGAGAACCAGCAGGAATATCGGTTAAAATCGTCGGTAGATAGAAGTTCCCTTTTCCCTCTAAACGTTGACCCCCCACAAGAACTTTACCACCCATAGCGACGGTTTTTTCCACTTGGGCGGCAATTTCCGAGACGATCGATACCGTGGCCAAAGGACCGATATCAACAGTTTCATCGAGGGGATCACCCACTTTTAAAGCTTGAAATTTAGCCACTAATAACTGTTCAAATTGATCGGCGACAGTTTCCATGACAATAAACCGTTTAGCGGCGATACAAGTCTGACCATTATTTAACAATCTTGCCGTCACTGCCGTAGCCGCTGCCGCCTCGATATCGGCACTATCTAAAACGATAAAAGGATCACTACCTCCCAACTCCAAAACCACTTTTTTGATCTGTTTTCCTGCGGCGGCTGCTAAACTCATCCCCGCCGGTTCACTACCGGTTAAAGTGGCGGCTTTTACCCGTTCATCGTTAATTAAATCACTAACGCGATCGGCCCCGATCAAAAGAGTTTGAAAAGTGCCATCAGGAAAACCAGCTTCTAATAAAATTTTTTCCACCGCTAAAGCTGATTGGGGAACATTAGAAGCGTGTTTGAGTAGGCCGACATTTCCCGCCATTAAAGCGGGAGCAGCAAAGCGAAATACTTGCCATAAAGGGAAATTCCAGGGCATAACCGCTAAAATTACCCCTAAAGGTTGATAACGGACAAAACTGCGACTAGCATCGGTGGTAATCGGCACATCTTCCAGATAACCGGCGGCATTATCGGCATAAAAACGACAAACCAAGGCACATTTGAGGACTTCTGCGATCGCTGATTTGATTGGTTTTCCCATTTCTAAAGTCATGGTTTTAGCCAATACCACTTGATCCCGTTCCAAAATATCCGCCGCTTGCCGTAACCACTGTCCCCGTTGACTGATGGCGGTGCGGCGATACTGCTGAAAAGTTGCCTCAGCTAGGGCCAATTTCGCCGCCAATTCCTCCGAGGTTAGAGGGGTAAAAGTCTTGAGAATTTCTCCTGTGGCAGGGTTAACTGAAGCGATACCCATATCCCAATTGTCTCCTATCGAGGGCTATATCTCTAGTTTAGTTCTCCGGTTGTCCCGCTGCTCACACCAATTTGGCGATCGGGATTAGGAGACAGTAATCATACTAAATCTGGTTATTAAAAACTGATTATTTATTCCCCCTTTTGCATTAGTGCCTCTCCTCATAAGCAGCCTATACTCAGCGGATTTAGCATCACATCTGATCACTGATCACTGAACGAGTACGGAGGGAGTCGAACCCCCGACACCCAGGACCGGAACCTGGTGCTCTATCCTCTGAGCTACGTACCCACGATAAAATACTATTACATTATACCACTAGCCGGCGCAGTAGAGCAGAAATTTCCCATGACTAGCGATCGCTCTTTAAAACTACTTATCAGTAACGATGACGGCATTTCTGCGCTAGGAGTCCGCACCCTTGCCAACACCCTCGCTACTGCGGGTTATCAAGTCACCGTAGTTTGTCCCGACGGCGAGCGCTCTGCTACTGGTCATGGCTTAACCTTACACCATCCCATCCGGGCCGAACAGGTGGAGGGAATTTTTCATCCCGATGTGATTGCCTGGTCCTGCTCGGGAACTCCCGCCGATTCGGTAAAATTTGCCCTTAGTGCCGTCCTCAAAGAGCCTCCCGATTTAGTTTTAGCTGGCATTAACCACGGGTCTAATCTCGGTACTGATATCCTCTATTCTGGCACGGTTTCCGCAGCCATGGAGGGATTAATCGAAGGTATTCCCAGTATTGCTGTTAGTCTGGCTAGTTTTAAAGCTTGTGATTTCCAACCGGCTGCCGATTTTGCCCTCACCTTAGTCAGGAAAGTTACCCTTAACCCTTTTCCTGTTCCCACTTTACTCAATGTCAACGTCCCTCCGGTTAGTAGTGCCGAAATCAAGGGAGTGAAAATCACTAGGCAGGGATTGCGACGCTACGAGGAAACCTTCGAGAAAAGACTGGACCCCAGGGGTAAAAGTTATTACTGGTTAATTGGGGAAGTGGTGGAGGATATCGAACAACCGGACTACAGCCATTTACCCCCGCAAGTGCCTACGGATGTGCGCGCTATTGGCGAGAATTTTATCACCATCACGCCCCTACAATACAATTTAACTGATGTACAGGGTTTTCAACATTTGCACCGGAATTCTTGGCTTGATTGAGGAGCATCTCATGATATTCTGATTCAATCATTAGCGTTTGAGAGCCTATGTCCCCTCAATTTAATTTTCAAGAAAACGAACTCGAAGAAGCGGATGTCATAACCCTTTGGGATGAGCAAGGTCGATCGCTAGACTGTTATATTGAGAATGCCTATGAAACCGATGACCTTACCTATATGCTTCTTGTCCCCGTGGATACCCCGGTGATGATTCTAGCTTGGGATGAGGAATCGGAGGAAGAAGAATCTGATGCCTTCTTAATCGAAGATAGCGAGGAAATTGAGCGGATTTTCGCCGATGCTAAGGCAGTTTTAGCAGAATTAGACCTATTGCTCAAACCCACTGCCCACACCTTGACTGTTAGTGGTGAATTACCGCCCCTAGAAGAAGATAATGTTCTCAGTTTGGAAATCGATAGCGATGAACCCTCCTCGTCATCAGAGCCGGAAGAATTGCAATTTCTCGCCAGTTTCTTTTCCGAAGACCAAAAATACTCGATTTACAGTCCCCTTGCTCCTTTGTTATTCTTAGGCGTCGGTGATGGGGAAGGGAAAGTTGAATTAGTTTCCCCCGATGATGACGGTATGGGACCGATTCTAGAGGAACTTTTGTTTGATGAACTCGATTAATCACATGATTTTACCAAATCCGCCGAGCAAAATTATCGATAAATCTAGTCACAGTATATCTTTCGCGATTTCATCATCATTGCGATTAACACGGATTTGGTATTTTTTCTTTAAATTACGGCGTTTATCATAAATATGAAGTATAACCTAACTTGGTATTAACGACTGGCTCCTGTCTTCCCAAAATAAAAACCTCATACCTCACTATTAAGATAAATGCTATATCACCACAACTAGGGGAGAGCTTTAAAGATTAGCTATTTTTCTGGTGATAGTGAGGATGAAAGGTTTCCAAGCAAGACTGATTAAATAACCCAATCCTGCCACTAAAATAATTGTCGCCCCCGAGGTGAGATTTAAACTATAGGATAACCATAAACCAACTAAAGTAAAGACAACTCCTAAAATAATCGCTAGGATCATCATTCCCTTCATATTTTTAACAAATTGTCCACTGATAGCGGCGGGAATGGTTAACAAAGCAATTACCATAATTAATCCCACCACCTGCATTACTGCCACAATAGTTAAAGCGGTTATTCCCATTAAACCCAAATAAATTATCTCCACCGGAATATTACGAATAATCGCGAAGGTTTCATCAAAAGATATGGCTAACAACTCCTTATAAAAGATACTAACTAAGGCTATAATTAATATATCTATGGCCGCCATTATCCATAAATCATCCCTCGGTACAGTTAAAATACTACCAAAAAGATAACTCATTAAATCAGCTTTATACCCGGGGGTTAAATCAATAAAAATTACCCCAATCGCCATACCAATCGCCCACATAACCCCGATTAAAGTATCGGCTCTCTCCCGGATGCGACGCTGTAAAAATCCCATGCCTAAAGCCGAAAAAAAGGTAAAAAATATCGCTCCCACGAGGGGATTAATCCCAAAAAAATAACCGATTCCTATCCCTCCATAGGCAGCGTGAGCGATTCCCCCACTGATAAAAACCACGCGATTAACTACTACCAAAGTACCCACAATCCCACAGGCAATACTAACTAATATTCCTGCGGCAATCGCATGGCGCATAAAATCAAATTGTAAAGCCTCTAGCATGGGGTGTGGGGTATGGGGTATGGGGTGTGGGGTGTGGGGTGTGGGGTGTGGGGTGTGGGGTGTGGGGTGTGGGGTGTGGGGTGTGGGGTGTGGGGT
>NZ_JADBUB010000241.1:0-4440 GCF_020245865.1 Microcystis sp. M169S2 | reverse complement strand
TTAATTGAGGGAATGAATACCAAAATAAAGCTTATTAAAAGAATGAGTTATGGATTTACCAATTTTCAACATCTTCGACTTAAGCTGTTTGCTTGCTTTAATTCATAACAAAAATTAACACACGAAAACCAGAAGAGCCGTACATTTTCGATCCTGAACAGCTTAATCAGCAAAGATTTAAGTGTGCCGCACAGATGCGAGAACCGCTATAATCAACATACTGCTAACTTTGGCGATGATGCAGCAGGCGTGACAATGGCAATCCAGCTACGTCAGCAGTTTCCTGACACTGAGTTGCACTTCGTATATAATTGGCCTTGGGAAAAAAGTAGGTTTTTAGCGATTCCTTATCAGGATAATCAAACATTTCATCATCATTAAATTCTTTTTCAAAAAACAGATTTACAAGATGCAATAGTCTATGTTGCCACTAAATTTATTCCTTTTATTAGAGTTAAAACTAATACCACCCTATCTGCTTATCTCGACTTGGTAAAAAGCTGTGATATTGTGATTGTCTCTCCAGGAGGTTCTAATATAGGAATTTATAAAGATTGGATTTCTTTGTTTAGGGTTCTCGTTGCAGTTTTAGAGAAAAAAGAAACAATTTTTGCTCTGAATAGCATTGGTAAAAGTGGCAACTTTATTTTTGATTTAATCGCTAAATTTGTCCTTAAAAAGTCTCAATTATTTGTCAGGGAAGGTAAAAGTAATCAAATTTTAAATAAATGGAAAATTCCTAATGTTAGAGGGGTGGATACGGCTTTAAGCTTAGCTGTTGATACTCAGCCTTCATTAAAAGAAGTGAAAATTGCTGATGATGATGAACAGTCTATAATATTTATTCCAACAAGATTAGGCAGTTGGCATCCTTTATGTAGCGAGATTAATTTACCTCAAAAAATTCAACAAGACATTATTCCCTCTCTAATTAGTTTTGCTCAAGATTATAATTTAAAAATTTTCATTATTCCCCATCTCTATGGTGTTTTAAGCGAAGAAAAGTTTTTAAAAAGTATTTATAAAACTTTTATAGAGCTTGGAATGGATCAACAAAAAATAATCCTTCTAGAAAAGTTAGAAAGCTTTAGAGATTACGAAAAATATATCGCTCATGGCAAAATAGTTGTTTCTATGAGATATCATGGTGTTATACTGTCTATTAAGCAAGGAATTCCTTTTATTTCACTAGCTTATGAAAATAAGATGAAAGAAGCTTGTATTTATTCAGGTATGTTAGATTATAACTTTAGTCTAAACGGTGATCAAGTAACCCAAAAAGCGTTAATAGAAGCTTATCAAAGAGTTTACCAAAATCGACAAAAGATAGCAGATCAACTGCTCAGTAAACAGTCTATAGCGGTTCTCGCATCTGTGCGGCACACTTAAACCTTTGCTGATTAAGCTGTTCAGGATCGGGAATGTACCTCTTGTGAATCAGAAACGCTATATCCTGAGTGAATTATCAAGATTACCTATTACCTACCTATATCTCAAAAGCTTAGAAACTTAACCTGAGTTCAGTTATTTTATTGCCTGGATAACTTGTAAACTTCCCCCGGCATAGAAGCTTTTTTTGCAGTCTCTAAAGCCGACAGATGATAACTCCTTGACTAAATCCACTGATAGCAATTGCCAAGCTGTCTCAGTCTCAAACAACCAGAGAAAGGCAGCGACTGATGGCCAAAATAAAGGATTGGTCGGTTTGTGGAGGTCAATCAGTAGTAGCGACTGTCTTGATTGTCAAGAGGTAATTCAAAAAAACTCAAGCAGTTGCCGTAAAACTCAAAATCTCAAGCCAGAAAAAAGCGCAGCGATCGCATCGCTCGTAGCGACTGTCTTGATTGTCAAGGGGTAACTCAAAAAACAATCAAGGAGTTGCTGTCGAACCTAAAATCTCAAGCCAGAAAAAAGCGCAGCAAAAACTAAGTCGCTCAGGTTAAACCAAAGCAAGCGCAACCCTTGATCAGAGATAACAAAAAGTGTGAATCTCTAGGAACAAGGTGGTAAATTGTCAGCAAGCTGCCAAGGCTGATTTTGGCGAACCATTGCATTAAGAATAACTAAGATTTTCCGCACACAAGCAGTCAGAGCCAGTTTTTTTGATTTACCTCGTCCGACTAGGCGTTCGTAAAAGGTTTTAATCACCGGATTATGACGCATAGCCACCACCGCCCCCATGTAAAGAGTCGCCCGAATCTGAGCGCGACCTCCCTGAATCATTCGCTTACCTTTATGTTGACCACTATCATGATTAATCGGCGCAACACCGACTAAGCGAGAGATTTGTTTGGCGGTTAATTGACCGAGTTCTGGTAAGTCGGAGACGAGAGTAGTAGAAATTACTTGACCAATCCCCGGCACGGTTTTGAGTAAATTGACTTTCTCGAGCCATTGTTGGTTAGCTTGGGTCAATTCCTCAATTTCTTGATTGAGTTTTTCGAGGCAGTTATCGAGATACTCAAGATGGGCTTCGATATCGACCAAAGCTTTACCGCGAGCGCGTTCCCGTCGGTTTTTTTCGGCAGTCCGCATCTCGACAAGTTGCCGGCGACGACTAATTAAGTCGCCCAATTGACGAGATTCTTCCGACTCAACCGCTAATATTTGCGGTTGCATTGCCTCGCCAAAATGAGCTAAGATTTGAGCGTCAATGGCATCGGTTTTGGCTAATTTACCAGTAGCTTTGGCAAAGTCTCTTCCTTGACGGGGATTAATTAAGGCGACCGGTAAACCCGCTGCTTGTAATTGAATCACCAGTTCAGTTTCTAAACCTCCTGTCGCTTCCAGAACGATGAGGTTGACATGTAGGATTTTAGGGTCTCGACCAGTTTAGATATGTCCTCCTCTGTGTTATTGACTTTCATCGCTTTACCGAGGGGACGGAGGTAAAAATCTAGGGTCGCTTTACTAATGTCAATGCCTACCCATTGAGAGATATTTTCCATGATTGAACCTAACTAAAGCAAGCAGAATTGATGGTTATTTTGGAGAGCATCCCCTTGATTTTACTCATCCTTGCCCGATACGGTCTCTTAGCTTAACAATTGATTAGACCTCTTGCAAAAGTCTTTCGTGATATATAGCGTTTCCTGTTCGCAAGAGGTACATTGTCGATGGTGAAAAGTTTAATCAGCAAAGGTTTCACTGTGCCACACAGGTGTGAGAAACGCTATAATAAAGGGTTATTTATTTTTGCCAATACTCTCACGAGACAGCGATCGCCACAATGAGATAGTGTTGCCAGCGTAATAAAAGAGTTTTTTTGTGATACTGTTTAAAATCTGTCCTTAATAGATAAAAAACAGAATAAGAGTATGAAATTTGCCGAAACGAATAGGTTATGTCGAAAGAAATTTAAGCGTTTAACGGGAATGAGTCGCCGAACTTTCTATGGCTCTTCGGTAATTGTTATGCAAATAATTAACTTAAAATAAAATTCGATGAGAATACCTACGCTCAAAAATAGCTGAAACCCATACAGGGAAAGATTCAAGGCACAAACAGGTTAATGCCAAAAGATAGACAATTGAGTTAAGATTTGATATAATAGCCAAAAACCAGAGTATTTTACTTATGATACTTGACAAATTTTTGAACCTAAAAGGAACGTCTATTCAAGGCTATCTACACCTAGAAAATATCGGTATGTAGCGTTTCCCAATCTCATGAGGTACACCAAAATCTTAACTCCTGAATCCTGAAGGCTCAAAACCTAAGACTCTGTGCCTCACAACTATGGGAATTGCTATAGTTTGCCGAATCGAATCGAAAAATCAAAAAGCAATCTGTCCTCGTTGTGGGTTAGAGAGCGATAAACTACACCAAAATCATCGACATTTAGTCAAAGATTTACCAATCTCAGGACAACTAGTGTACCGACAAGTTAATCGTCGTCAATTTAAGTGCAATAATTGTCGAAAACCCTTTAGCGAAGAGTTAGATTTTGTCGCCAGTAAACGAACCTATCCGAAAAGACTAGCCGAAAATATACTCGAACAAATTCATAAAAAGTTTCTGAATTTCCTTTTTTGATGAATTCTACGAATCTCTTTTTATCGGAATATCTCACTCCTCCCATCGCATTTACTCGACCACTTCTTCTCTGTCCGCTAACTTTTTTTCTTTGGCTTTTTCCCCCCATGTTTTTCTTCTAATGACTCTTAAACTAAATCCACTTTCGTCCCAAAACCATACCTGTAGCTTATTTGGCTCTTCTTTTGCTATTTTTAAATATTCAGCTAATTTTTGGTTAAATTCTTTTCTTTTTTCAGGATTTTGTCGCTCTTCTAAACTATATTGGCTCTACCGAACCTGTCATGCAAAACTATCAACAACTCATGCTTGTAAAGTTTGTACAATAGGGCTTTGAGTTTTTGTTAGATTGATATTTATCAACTTTAGAGCATTGCTGGACAGAGAGGGAGCTTGGGGAATTTT
>NZ_JADBUB010000240.1:0-3423 GCF_020245865.1 Microcystis sp. M169S2 | reverse complement strand
GAGCAAGTTTCTTTGTTCTATGTTAAGATGTTGGGGGCTTCGTTTTTGGGTCTGATTTGTTTTTGTTAATGATCAGACAGTACCTGATGAGCCTTTCTTTGTCAACTCTTGAGGTTGATGCGTTTCATTTTTGAATTGGCGGCCGTCTAGGTTATGGATTTTACTCAAAGGCTCGCCAGCAGACAACTGAGAGCGCCTGAAGGAAAACCAGCCTTTAAGTCAGTTTAAATTGGCTATTGACAATATCGGTTAGTTAACCTAACCTCAATCAATAAAATATTTTCACTTTTTCTGGAGTGATAAATTATGCTTAATAATCGGGGAGTTTTAGCATTTAATGCGCCGACTTATTCTATTACTGAAAACGGAAGTCGTATAACTCAAGTCGTCGTCAACCGCACGGGGGGAAGTGATACAGAAGTAAGTGCGACGATTACGTTAAATAATGGTACAGCAACCGCAGACGATTATAATAATACCCCCATTAAGGTTACGTTTGCTCATGGGGATAGTGCGCCTAAAATTATTACGATTCCGATTAAGGAAGATAGTCAGTTTGAAGCGGTGGAAACCCTTAACCTGTCCTTGACGAATCCGACTAATGGGGTGACGATTGGTACACAAAATACGGCAATTGTCAAGATCATTGATAATGATAATTTTGTCTTTAATAATACGGATATTCAACCGACTAAGCTGGAGAAGTTAACCTTACCGATTCCCACAGCGTTGAAGCAGTATGAAACCCTCAGCAGCGAATTAGATAAGGCGAAGGTTAAATTAGACACGACGGAGCAACAGTTAAGGTTAGCTAATGATGATTATTCCTTTGCGAAGGAAATCTTTGAAGGTAGTCTCAGTAAGCGGAAGTCTTTAACTGACATTTTGCAGAATCTAGCAAATAAAAAGACGGCTTTAACCTCTAGCTTTACTAAATCTAAAACAGAAATTGAGCAAAAACAGAAGGATATTCAGAAAAATATTGATAATGCTTATGCTCGTCTGAAGGCTGAAACGAATGCGGGTATCAAAGATGGGATTCAGAAGGAGATTAATGGTTATCTGATTCAGATTCAGGAACAACAGAATTTACTGTCAATTGCGACGACTAAGTATAATCAGGAGTTGGCGGTTGTTATTTTCCAAATTGATGACTCAAATCAGGAGTTACAGGGACTTGAGAGTAACATTATTCCCAAGCAAGTTGAGGATTTAGAGAAGAAAAATCAGGCTTTAGTGGATGTTAAAACGGCTTGGGAAGGGAATAAGCAAGCTGTGACGGTTGCGGATAAGGCGCTGGGGGATTTGCTGACGGATTATGCTTTTCTCAAGACTCAGGATTATTCGTCTAAGTTTTTGCAGGATACGGTTGATAGTCTTAAGCAAAAAATTGGTGCGCTTCAGGCTGATTTAACGGCTTTGAAGAGTGGAAATGGGTCTAATTCTCAGATTGCGGCGTTGGAAAAGGCGATTTTAGAGAAGCAGAAAATTGTGGGAGAGGTACAAGATTATCAGAAAACGGTGTTAGCGGGTGAGTTGGAGTTTAAGCAGGAGTTGGAGACGAGAAAGGGGACTGCTGCGGACCATGAAGCATCGGTTAAGGTGGCTTTAGGGAATAATAATATTGAGGGTTATGTGAGTTTAAACAGTCAATTGGCTAACCAGTTGAAGGGTTTAACGACTGTTTGGGTGGATAATTTAGAGGATAATCATAATCTCACGATTAAGGTGTGGAATGGCTCTCAAGCTACGTCTGAAGTGTTTGATAGTTTGACGAGTTATATTGATGAGAATTTGGCGACTCCTTATGGGGATTATTATCTAAATGAGATTCAGTTAGATGAGGCGTTACAGATTCGGGAGTCAACGGTAAGACGGCGCGATGCTTTGGCGGATAGTGTTGATTTTGTGGAGGATGCGCTGTTTTTGGCTAAAAAGCAGTTACAGGAGTATCAGGATTTAGCGAAGTTAGGTCAGCATTATTCGGATTTAACTAAGTATGAAAAACAATATGCACTGTTAACCAGTCTTCGGGATTCTTTTACGCGCTTCTTTGGTAATTATTCGGCTTTATCGGGTATTCATAATAATTTAGCAAATGTTGATACTCAGATTAATCATACTAAGCAATATGCTCAATCACGGGTAGCGGCGTATAATCCTAAAACTCGTCCAGAAACGGGTAATTTATATTTTAAAACTGGTTATGGACGCTCCTATAATATTCAAAATTGGGCAACAACTATTGGAGGAAATTTAGTTACGGTTAATGATATTCAAGAACAGTTTTGGATTACAGATAATTTCGGTACAAATTTCTGGATTGGGTTAACTGATGATCACAATCATAATGGTCCTTGGCGTTGGTTTAGTGGAGAGCCTTATCAATATCAATCATGGCAATGGATACCAGGCGAACCTAATAATGCAGGAGGAGAAACGTTTGTTGTTTCTTTAGGTCGTGCGAATGGTTGGAATGATATTGACTGGGAAGATAATCGTCAAGGGTTGGTTGAGATTAATCTTGAGATTAGTCTTAAGCCTTTATATAATCAAAGAAATGGTATTATTCAGACAATTAAAGATGCTAATCTGAATACTTTAGATGCTTTAAAGTCTCTGAGTGATTTGTTAAGTAATAATCAGTTAGCTTCTCTCTTGCAAGGGGTAAATATAGGTTTTGTTAAGAGCTATTTACAAAAGTATAATGAAATTTTTACTCAATCTGGTGGGATTATTGATGAGGCGACGTTAAAGCGGTTTCAAAATGAGGTTTTTACGCCTTTATCTCAAGATTATAATCAATTGGCAACGGGTTCTTCTGTTGAGGGTTTGATTGGCAATAACCGTCCTTTTTTAATTGGTAATCTAAATCAAGAACTAACTAATAAATCTCAAGATTTAGTGGTTCAGATTGATTTAACAAATGATCAACAAGAACAATGGATAGAAACGAATTTACAGAATTATGTTAAACAGCGACGAGATAGTATTACTCCTAATGGTGTCAATGATAAAACAATTGCTAACCTTCAATCTCTCCGCCTAGAAACCGCTTATCTAACCCTACAAGCACAACAAAACCCAGACAAAGTACAGAGTTATTTACAACAATATTTTAGTCCTATTGGAGACGGAACATTTCAAGAACACTTTAATACAGCTTCTTGGGGTGGATTTAGTCCTGATTCAACTGGTAAAGATATAGGACAATTTGTTGACGTTAATGGCGATGGCAAACAAGATTATGTTGTTGTCTGGAATTGGAATGGAAAACGAACATTTGCCACATATCTTGGCAAAGGAGATGGTTCATTTCAAGAACACTTTAATACAGCTTCTTGGGGTGGATTTAGTCCTGATTCAACTGGTAAAGATATAGGACAATTTGTTGACGTTAATGGCGATAGCAAACAAGATTAT
>NZ_JADBUB010000024.1:0-8391 GCF_020245865.1 Microcystis sp. M169S2 | reverse complement strand
TAATTGAGGGAATGAATACCAAAATAAAGCTTATTAAAAGAATGAGTTATGGATTTACCAATTTTCAACATCTTCGACTTAAGCTGTTTGCTTGCTTTAATTCATAACAAAAATTAACACACGAAAACCAGAAGAGCCAATTAATTTCCTAGTGAAGATAGGCAAAAGGCAAAAGGCAGGAGGCAAGAGGTGGTTAGATATGTGTAATTAATTGGCTCTACCGAACCTGTCATGTAAAACTATCAACAACTTGTGCTTGTAAAGCTTGTATACTAAGGCTTTGAGTTTTTGTTAGATTGATATTTATCAACTTTAGAGCATTGCTCGGCAGAGAGGGAGCTTGAGGAATTTTCTACAGTGTAAGTTCGGAAGAACCAAACTTACAGCTTGCTTCTATATAGATTAGGATTTGAACAAGCCACTCATTTCACACAAAATTGCTTAGAATCTGCTAATTTGATCAATCCGACAGAAGATCAGTATTTCGCATCCATAGCAAAAGCTAAACAATTTCCTGATCAAACTATTACTATTGTTGATGCTTTGACTGCTATCATCTCAATCGAATTAGATCTACCTGTTTGGAGCTATGATTATCATTTTGATATAATGCGGGTGAAAGTATGGAGATAACCCTAAAGTGCCAACTAAAACCCTCCAAACCCTCAGAAAAGGAAACCACAAAAGTCTCCTAAAAAACATTAATAAAAAACTCGCAATCGCCCCTTTATTCAGTCAGTTGATGGGGTTTATTTTTTACCTTTATTAATTTGATTAATAACAAATCCAACTTTAAAAACCCGCTCCATTCTCCCCATTTTCCCGCTTTCCTATACCTTTTAAACAGGATTTATTATGGCCAACAAGAGTCTTAGGGAGACAAATTAATCAATACTTTTGCCTCTTGCCTCTTGACCCTTGCCTTTTTCAACTGGTCGCTAAAAAGGTCTTAATTTTAGGGAAATACAGTTAAAGGAATCCATTCGTAGGTGTTGACAATGCCTTGAAAATAATCATTAATAGTTTCTCTGGAATAGGGAACAACACCATCTTCACCAAACCAACGTTCATAAATTGTCACCGCTTGTTGTTGGTCGCTAACGATCCCTTCCATGAATTTTAATAGGGTATAATTAACCGTATCGCGCCATTTAGAATCATTTTCAGGTAAAGTACAGGCATAGGATTCGTAGGCGTAGGGATAGGAGGGAACTATGGCTAAATTATTAGGATTTTTAGCACTTTTCCTTAAACCTTCTAGGGTAATGCCATCACTGGCAAAACCATCAATTTCTCCCGCTTCTAGTTTTTGTAAACCCTCGCCACGATTTTTAACTTTGACCAAAATAGCGGCGGGTTGTTGGGTTTTAATTACTGCTTCATTGGTAGTATTGGCAATCACTCCAATGCGTCTGCCTGCCAAGCTACCGATGTCATCGAGATTACTACCTTTGCGGGTGAGTAATTGAGTGCCACTGGCAAAGTAACTAACGGAAAAATCCACTTCATTTTCTCTTTTCCAAGTAAAAGTAGTGGAGCCACATTCGATATCGATAACCCCTGTTTTCAACTTTTCAAAACGATTTTGGGGAGTAACCTCAACAATTTTTAATTTAATTGGTTTTCCTAACTTCCGTTCGGTTTCCTTGCGAATTAACTCTAACATATCAAGGCTGTAACCCACCCACTTGCCCTGGGAGTTGACAAAACCAAAGGGAATAGCATCTTTACGAGCGCCGGCAGTAATTACCCCAGTTTTTTGAATGCGATCGAAGATTGCTCCGGCAAGGCTAGAATGGTTACTGGTGAGGGTTAAAGCTACTGTCATCGTCATGACGGCAAGTGTACGCTTCATTTTTTTTCCTAATCTGAAAGTGGCTCAAGTCTGGGACTGTTTCAGGAGACCGAGAGTTTCCCAGAGGAAGATTTTTTAGCGGTGATTGCTGGGGACAAAAAAAGAGGAGAGATGTTACTCTCTCCCCCTTTCAGTTTTTTCGACAGCATTTTAAATTGTTTTTTCAGTTGTCGCTGTCGGGCCGAACCACCCTTGCCTTTGTCGTTACGTCCCTGACGGCGGGGGGACTCCCATCGCTTAAGTCGCATAGTTTTTAATTCCAATTTAGTCAGTTATATTTACTGTAACAGGTTTAACGTCAGTTTGGGTTAAGGAATTGAAACTGTGACAACTCAAGCTCTCTGTCATACTAAATCCGGTTATTAAAAACTGATTATTTATTCCCCCTTTTGCCTTTTGCCTCTTGCCTTTTGCCTGTCCTTATAAGTAGCCTATGCTCAACGGATTTAGTATCACCCTGTGAGATGCCGAACTCTAGTTAACCAACCTTGTTCACCTAATTAGTATTTTCCTATGCTTAGTCAGCAACTTTGGCACAGCCATCAAGATCTAGTACAAGCTTGCCTCGAACACCCTTTTGTGCGAGGTATCGCCACAGGAGAGCTTAAACGGGACTGTTTTGCTTTTTATGTCGGTCAGGATGCTTTTTTTCTGGAATCTTTCGCCCGTGCTTACAGTATCGCCGCTGCTAAAGCTCCCGATTGGCAGGGATTTACTAGCTTTCATCGGTTAGCGGCAGGGGTATTAACGGAATTAGAATTACACGAAAATTATGCTCTACAGTGGGGGGTTGACCTGAGAAAGGTTCAGCCCGCTAATGCCACCCGTCGCTATACGGATTTTCTTCTCGCTACCGCTTGGATGGGTGACATCGGTGCGATTGCCGTGGCGATGAGTCCCTGTATGCGTCTTTATGCTTATCTGGGTCAACAATTAGCCCTAGAGCCGATTTCTGAGAATCCCTATCAAGCTTGGATTGATAGTTATAGTGGGGATGAATTCGCAGCTTTAGCAAGCCAGTTAGAGGAATTAGTGGATAAATACGCCCTGATGACGGAAAATATCTCTTTATCCTATCGTTATGCCCTTAGTTGTGAACAGGACTTCTTTAGTGCCGCCTACAGCCGGGGCAAATCTTAAAATTTTCCCGTCATAATGTTAAGAAATATAAATGACGCTAAGATTAAGGTAAGCAAAATCGTCATTATAAAAATAATGTTCCCTTCGCAACCCACCGAAAACGAACTCCTGAAAACTATCCTGGAACCTCTACTAGAGGATTTCACCCATTGGTTTTCCCGTTCCCGTCTCCTCCTCGAATCCGAGAGATTATCCTTTCTCAGCCTCGAGGAACAAAACGATTTATTAGCAAGAGTCAAAAACGCTCAACAGGAGGTGGCCACGGCTTATTTACTCTTTAAAACCACAGGTGGTCAGGTGGGTATCGAGGCCAAGATGTTGTTACCTTGGCACCAGCTGGTGGCAGAGTGTTGGGGGGTCAGCAGTCGTCGTCGTCGATTACAGGGTTGGGGAGAATATCAATCTCCTCAAACTGACGCTTAACCTGAAACTTTTTGGTAAGCTAGAGAGTTGAGCGAATTTTTAGCATAAAGTTTTGGCAATTAGGAATATTCACACATAATTCATGGGAGACTCGGCCAATGTTACATCTGCTCTATATCCTCGCCTTCACAGTTATCGCTTTTTTGACCATTAATAATTTAATTCGGAGTCTGATTACTGTCAGCATGGATTCCCAGAAACGTCCTGCTAAATCGGCTAATTCCTATAATCCCTACGGTTATCCCATGACTTCCCATCCGGAACTTTTGGACGAGACTGGACAACCGATTAATGAACCTCTGTTAGTGATTCGTTCTCTCACTGTGGAAGATGCTCGTCAACAGTTGGATGCCATTTATAATTCTTCTCCCAGTGCCACCAAAGAGCAAGACGAAGAAATCTAATTGGGGGTGGCTGAATAAATCTAAAAATCTTGTTGGGTAAGACTTTGAGACCTTTTTGAAATCCAAAAGTGCTAGGCAAGAGAGTGATCAGGGGGAAAATTCAGGTGCTTTTTCCCCGAAAATTAGGTAATTGACCTCCTCAAAATCGGTAAAACCCTACACCCCACACCCCACACCCTGCCCCCACCAGCAAACTTTTTCAGCAGACTCTAATTGGTTCTAGAATGGCAGTCCTTGAAAACAGATATATTTATCTACACGGTTTTGCTTCTAGCTCCCAATCAACAAAAGCGCAATTTTTGAGACATTGTTGGCAAAATAGGGGTTTAGCGATGGAAATTCCCGATCTTAACGGTGATGATTTTTCTAGCTTAACTCTCACTCGTCAGATTGTTCAAGTCGGCCAATTGATTGAACAATCTCAGCTTCCTGTTACTCTGATTGGTTCCAGTTTTGGCGGTTTAACGGCAGCTTGGCTGGCAGAAACCTATTCTCAGGTGCAAAGGCTCGTTTTATTAGCTCCCGCTTTTAATTTCGGGCCGATTTGGTTGGGACAATTGGAAGCGGAAACCCTAGCCAATTGGCAAAAATCTGGGAGTTTATCGGTTTATCACTACGGTTATCGCCGTTATCTGCCAATTGATTACAAGTTGATCGAGGACTTAGCCAATTATCCCCAAGAAAAGTTAATCAGGCAGCTCCCCACCCTAATTATTCATGGCAGTGACGATGAGGTGATTCCCCCAGAAAATAGTCGCTATTATGCTTTTTCTCGTCCTTGGGTACAGTTAATCGAATTAGATAGCGATCATGCCCTTACCGATGTTTTGACGAGGATATGGGCTGAAATGCAATTATTCCTAGACATCGGTCTTTAGGCGATCATGACTAAACTTGAGGAACTAACGAGCGGCTCTATTGTTAACGGCATTCTGCCCAATCAAAGCATTACCGTCATTGAGGCCAAGTGGCATGGCAGCGACGCGGTAGAACTGACCTACAAAGATACCAACGGACAACCCTACACAGAACTGCTCTTTCGATACCGAGAGCCAACCCTAGAGATTCTCACCGAAGGAAGACCGTGGGGTTTCGATGGCGACGGAGCTTTGCTGCGCCTAGTTTCCGAAGCCCATCGCATCCGGTTGGCCTACCTGTTTGACCCGCTTCTAGCCGTCCATACCTCTCTGGTGGAACCACTCCCTCATCAAATCACTGCTGTTTACGGTGAGATGCTCGATCGCCAACCCCTACGCTTTTTGTTGGCCGATGACCCCGGCGCCGGGAAAACCATCATGGCGGGATTGTTAATTCGAGAACTCCTAATTCGAGGTGACTTAGCGCGCTGCTTAATCGTCTGTCCAGGCAGCCTCGCAGTCCAGTGGCAAGATGAACTACATAACAAATTTCACCTTCCCTTCGATATCCTCACCAACGACCGCATCGAAACGGCCCGCACTGGCAACGCCCTCGCCGAAATGGGTCTGGTCATTGCCAGACTTGATAAACTCAGCCGTAATGACGACCTCCAGAAGAAACTCCAGCAGACTGATTGGGATCTGGTTATCTGCGATGAGGCCCACAAGATGTCCGCTTCTTTCTTTGGTGGGGAAATTAGGGAAACAAAGCGTTACAAATTGGGCAAACTCCTCTCTAGTGTTACCCGCCACTTCCTGCTGATGACCGCGACTCCCCACAACGGCAAAGAAGAAGACTTTCAGTTATTCCTAGCTCTACTCGATGGCGATCGCTTTGAGGGGCGATTCCGGGACGGAGTTCATGTATCAGATACTTCCGACCTGATGCGCCGTCTGGTCAAAGAGGAACTGCTCAAGTTTGACGGCAAGCCACTTTTCCCCGAAAGAATCGCTCACACGGTCAGTTACCCCCTCTCCGACCAAGAAGCGATCCTCTACAGTCGAGTCACCGAGTATGTGCGCGAAGAATTTGACCGAGCCGAAGCCCTGGCCAACGACGGGCGCAAGGGGACAGTCGGCTTTGCCCTCACCATTTTGCAACGCCGCCTCGCCTCCTCTCCAGAAGCCATCTATCAATCCTTGAAACGACGACGAGAGCGGCTGCAAAAGCGACTCCGAGAAGAAGAACTGCTCAAGCGAGGCCAGTCGCTGGAGATAGAATTTGCTACCGTCCTTGACCAAGACGACATCGATGACGACTTTGAGGATACCGATAGCAGCGAGCGGGAGGCTACGGTCGAGGAGGTGGTCGATCAGGCCACAGCATCGCGTACCATTGCCGAACTACAGATTGAAATCGCCCTGCTGAAAAAGCTTGAAGACCTAGCCAATACCGTTCGACGGAGCGGAAAAGACCGTAAGTGGGAAGAGTTTTCCCATCTTCTCCAGGATGAAGCAGAGATGTTCGATGCAGGAGGATACCGCCGCAAAATAGTCGTCTTCACCGAACACAGAGACACCCTCAACTACCTGAAAGAGCGGATCGGTACACTCCTTGGCAACCCAGAAGCTGTTGTCACCATTCACGGTGGCATGGGTCGGGAAGACCGCAAAAAAGCCGAAGAAGGCTTCAAGCAAGACGTAGGAGTACAGGTACTTCTGGCCACCGATGCCGCCGGAGAGGGGATCAACCTGCAACGAGCGCATCTCATGGTCAATTATGACCTACCCTGGAACCCAAACCGTCTAGAACAGCGATTCGGTCGCATTCACCGGATTGGACAGACCGAGGTTTGTCATCTCTGGAATTTGGTGGCTCACGAAACCCGCGAGGGAGATGTCTATCGGACGCTCCTCGAAAAACTCGAAGCTGAACAAAAAGCTTTAGGCGGACGGGTGTTCGACGTATTAGGTAAAGCCATTGCGGGAAAAGAATTGCGCGAACTTCTCATCCAAGCCATCCGTTACGGCGATCACCCAAAAGTAAAAGCACGCTTAAACGAGGTCATCTCTGAAAAGCTCGATCAAGAGAGACTAAGGGAATTGCTGGAAGAACGCGCCCTAGCACGGGATTCGATCGATGCTTCCAAGGTTCAGAAAATTCGAGAAGATATGGAGCGAGCCGAAGCCAGACGGTTACAGCCGCACTTCATCGCCGCATTTTTCCTCGAAGCCTTCCAACGCTTAGGCGGCACCCTACGCCAGCGAGAGCCAAAGCGATACGAGATTACCAACGTCCCCGCCGTTATCCGTAACAGAGACCGCTTTTTCGGGATAGGAGAGCCAATTCTCAAACGCTATGAGCGCATCTGTTTTGATAAAGACCTGATTAGTGTTCCGGGTAAACCCGTTGCTACCTTTGTCTGTCCCGGCCATCCCCTGTTAGATGCCACTATCGATCTTGTCTTGGAACGGCATCGGGAATTACTCAGACGGGGGGCTATCCTAGTTGATGACAGTGATCCGAGGGAGGAAATTCGGGCGCTGGTGTACTTAGAACACGCCATTCAAGACGCTCGGCTAAATCCCGATGGCAGACGGCGGGTGGTGTCGCGGCGAATGCAGTATGTGGAAATTCCTCTGTTTGCACCACAGAGACAGGGAGAGAGAGATGCTGGGTATGCCCCTTATCTAGATTATCGTCCTTTGCAGGAAGAGGAGCGGGCGATCCTAGGGCCGATCCTTGATTCTCTCCCTATCGGTAATGAGATTGAGAGCCAGTCCCGCAATTATGCGATCGCTAACCTCGTCTCTTCCCATCTTCAGGAGGTACGGCAGCGCAAGGAAGAGTTAATTGAAAAGACCCTTATAGCAGTTAAAGACCGCCTGACTAAGGAGATCAACTACTGGGACCATCGGGCGGCCCAGTTGCGCCTACAGGAAGAAGCGGGGAAGACAAATGCGCGGATCAATTCCAACAAAGCCCAGATGCGGGCCGATGAACTACAAACGCGGTTGCAAAAGCGCTTGTCTGAATTGGAGCAGGAGCGTCATTTATCCCCATCGCCGCCGGTGGTGGTAGGGGCAGCCCTCATCGTACCGGGGGGACTGTTAGGGCGACTTTTAGGCAAGCCAATGTTTGCCCGGGAGACAAAGCGCGTCGAGCAGCTGGCAATGGCGGCAGTCATGGCGGCTGAGAAGGCTTTGGGGTATGAACCGCGGGATGTGAGTGCCGAGAAGTGCGGCTATGACATCGAATCGCGCCGAACCGGAACAGGCCGCTTACGGTTTATCGAAGTCAAGGGTAGAGTAGAAGGAGCAGAGACGGTGACTGTCACCAAGAACGAGATCCTTGCATCCTTTAACAAGCCAGAGGATTTTCTGCTGGCTTTGGTTTCGGTTTCTCCCTCAGAGGAAGTCCTGGTCAGATATGTGCGCCGGCCATTCCAGAGAGAACCGGATTTTGGGGCGTGTAGTGTTAATTATGATTGGGGAGAGTTATGGGAGAGGGGGGATATGATTGAACCACAAAGACACGAAGGACACTAAGGGGATTAACCACAAAGGCACGAAGGACACTAAGGGGATTAACCACAAAGGCACAAAGGACACTAAGGGGATTAACCACAAAGGCACAAAGGACACTAAGGGGATTAACCACAAAGGCACAAAGGACACTAAGGGGATTAACCACAAAGGCACAAAGGACACT
>NZ_JADBUB010000239.1:0-39931 GCF_020245865.1 Microcystis sp. M169S2 | reverse complement strand
TGGGAGTGATCGGGGGGAAAATTCAGGGACTTTTTCCCTGAAAATTAGGTAATTGACCCCTTCAAAATCGGTAAAACCCTACACCCCACACCCCACACCCCACACCCTGCCCCCAAGAAAAACTTTTTGCCGCAAACCCTAGTTATGAGACAATCCGATCGAGAAATAATGATTTTAGCGGCTGTGGCCTCCCTCTTAGCGGTGGTGGCGGAAGTAGCGATCGCTTTTTAGATAAAAAAAACTGATTTACGGGGTTAAAGTCTGACAAAATTGGCAATCAATGCCGAGGAAAGATATCGATACAATGCTTGTAACAGGGGCGGCAATTGCGATCGCCTCGATCGGGGAAATTAAAGCATGAGTGTTAGTGTAACGGGTCAGGTAAAAAGAATCGAAATAGGCACGGGAACTTGGGCATTAATTGCCGATAACGGTCAAACCTACGAATTAATGGAACCGCCCGCCGAATTAATCCAAACAAAGGCAAAAGTGACAGTTATAGGTCAAATTCGCTCAGATGTGATGACTCTGGCCATGATCGGCCCGGTTTTACAAGTGATCTCCTTTCAATCCCTGCCATGAAGCCGCAAAATACTGTTTAAAAACGGGCAAAAACCGCTTTTAAGCCTGTAATCTCGAAAAATTGCCGTAATTGTCTCTCAGCTATACCAGAAAGAAAAATTGTCAAGAAGACCCTAATGGTTGATTTTTTCGAGAATAATCTCGAAATTTTGAATAATCATACTACAATAGACAGCAACTTTGTCTTAGGAACATCGGAATACCTAAACCGATCTATCTGATTGGTTTAACTCGTAGTTACCTAAGTTGGCGTGAGGAGTGGACTGAATGAATTTGCGCGATAATGCTTTAACGATTCTGCAAGAAACGAGTCGAACTTTTTATATTCCCATAAGTCGTTTACCGGATCGTCTGCTCGAGGCAGTAGCCTCAGCTTATCTCTGTATGAGGGCGATCGATGAAGTAGAAGACCATCCCGACCTAGATAACTTCAGTAAAGCCCAGATATTAAGACAAATTAGCCTGAATTTACAAGCAGGTACCCAAAATTCTACCAAAGAGGATTTTACTTTTGGCTTAGTCCATCGGGAGATTTTGCCGGAAGTAACCCTGAGAATTGGCGAATGGGCAATGTTAGCACCGGATTCGATCGCCCCCCGGGTTTGGGATGCCACGGCGGCCATGGCCGATCGCATGGCCTACTGGGCCGGAAATAACTGGGATATTCGCACGGAAGTGGAATTAGATCAATATACCTTTAGTGTGGCTGGTGCCGTGGGTTTATTGCTGTCTGACCTCTGGAATTGGTACGATGGCACCGAAACTAATCGCAGTTATGCCATCGGTTTTGGTCGGGGTTTACAAGCGGTTAATATTGCCCGCAACCATGGGGAGGATCGGCGCCGGGGGGTAAGTTTTCTGCCCCAGGGTTGGACAATTAGTGATATTCATAATTATGCCCGTCGTAATCTGAAATTAGCCGATTATTACACTCAATCGCTGCCGAAAGGGCCGGCACTCGATTTTTGTAAGATTCCCCTCGCTTTAGCCCATGGCACTCTCGAAGTCCTAGCTTTAGGTAAGGAAAAACTCAGCCGCAGCGATGTCATCGCTTTGGTACAACAAATTACCCGTTAGAGGAAATCACCATTAAAATTGCCCACGATCGCTCTTCCAAAGTCAGGAATCACAAGCGTGGGCAAAAAACCGGTGGTGTTCAGTAAATTAGAACAAACCGAGAGTTAAAGATATATCGATGGGGAAAGTGGCACCAATACCTAACCAAATCGTGACCACAGTACCAAATAGGAAGATAGCGGTAGCGACGGGACGACGGAAGGGATTTTGGAATTTATTGACGCTTTCAATAAAAGGAACTAACATCAAGCCTAGGGGAACGCCGGCCATGCAAGCGATACCTAGAAGTTTGTTAGGAAGAATGCGGAGAATTTGGAAAACGGGATAAAGATACCACTCTGGCAGAATTTCTAAGGGAGTAGCGAAAGGATCGGCAGGTTCACCGATCATGGTGGGATCCATAATCGCTAAACCGGTGCAGAGTCCGATTGTACCGAAGATAACCACCGGGAAGACATAGAGTAGATCGTTGGGCCAAGCGGGTTCACCGTAGTAGTTGTGACCCATCCCTTTAGCCAACTTAGCGCGTAGAGCGGGATCGCTGAGATCGGGCTTTTTTAATGTGGACATGGATAATGTCTCCTAAAAATGATTTCGGATCGACAGAGATATTTTTCTGAATTATAGAGGCCCAGAAATGCCTTGTTTACGGATCATCAAGAAATGTAGCAACATGAAGACCGCGATCGACCAGGGTAGTACAAAGGTATGTAAGCTGTAGAAACGGGTTAAAGTTGCTTGACCTACGCTTTCGCTACCGCGCATCAGGGTGACGAGTTGATCACCGACGACGGGAATAGCAGCAGGTACACCAGAAACGATTTTAACCGCCCAGTAACCCACCTGATCCCAGGGTAAGGAGTAACCGGTGACACCGAAGCTAACGGTGATTACGGCCAGGACAACCCCAGTGACCCAGGTTAATTCGCGAGGTTTTTTGAAGCCACCGGTCAGATAGACGCGGAAAACGTGCAGGATCATCATCAAGACCATCATACTGGCAGACCAGCGATGGATAGAACGAATTAACCAACCAAAGTTAACTTCGTTCATGATGTACTGTACGGAGGAGAGGGCCTCTGCTACGGTGGGTTTGTAGTAGAAGGTCATGGCGAAACCAGTGGCAAACTGGATCACGAAGCACACAAGGGTGATACCACCCAGACAGTAGAAGATATTAACGTGGGGGGGAACGTATTTGGTGCTGATATCATCAGCGATCCCTTGAATTTCTAAGCGTTCCTCAAACCATTGATAGGCTTTGGAATCCGTTACTTGTTTGGTAAACATCGCGTAACCAGTAAGAAAAATGAAAGATTTAAGGTGTGACCTTTAAAAAATGTAACACAGTTTTCAGGGCTAATTCTCGCTCTTGTCAGGTTTCTCCACCGGTGGGGATCAATCGGCGATCGCTAGACCCGAAAAACCGCTAACTTCCTAAAATTTCCCTTAAAATGTCTCCTAGACTACAAAAAATCAGGCCAATTGTCCGACACTGGGAATAGGTAAGGTATGCAATGAGGTCAGTGTGCTATTAAATACCTACGATCCCGAAGGCTTCTACGACGAACTATTCTTAGATGATGGTCAACCTCGTCCCCACGCGTCCCCTTTAATCAAATGGTTGCAGAATCTGCCGCCCCAAGAACTTCAACAACACCGGGAAACCGCTCAGTCGGCCCTGTTTGAATTGGGGGTGACTTTCAATGTCTATAGCGACAATCAAGGGGTAGAAAAAATCTTTCCTTTTGATATTATTCCCCGAATTGTCGCGGCTGAGGACTGGGATTATTTAGAAAGAGGACTGAAACAACGCATCAAAGCTCTCAATCTTTTTCTCTCCGATATCTACAATGATCAATTAATCATTAAAGATGGCATTATTCCCCCCGAATTAATCGCCTCGGCGACGGGATTTCTGAAACCCTGTCTTGGACTGAAACCCGCCGGAGGTATCTGGTGTCACATCACGGGGACCGATTTAGTCCGCGATAAGGATGGTCAATGGTACGTTTTAGAGGATAATTTGCGGGTTCCTTCCGGTATTTCCTATGTCCTCGAAAATCGTCGGGTAATGAAAAGCACCTTCCCCGATATTTTCCAGACAATGAATGTTAAACCGGTAGATGATTATCCTTCCCATCTGTTGGAAACTCTCCTTAATTTAGCACCGCCCCAATTACCTAATCCCACCGTAGTAGTTTTGACCCCCGGAACCTATAATTCTGCCTACTTTGAACATTCTTTTATCGCCCAACAAATGGGGGTAGAATTAGTGGAAGGGCGTGATTTAGTTGTCTTTGATGGTTATCTACAAATGAAAACCACCAAGGGATTAAGACGGGTAGATGTGGTCTATCGTCGCCTCGATGATGACTTTTTAGATCCGGCGGTTTTTCGTCCCGATTCGATGTTAGGTGTACCAGGGTTATTAAAAGTTTTCCAGGAAGGTCGCGTCGCTTTAGCTAATGCTCCTGGTACGGGAGTCGCCGATGATAAGGTTATTTATGCTTTTGTCCCGGATATGATCCGTTATTATCTGGGAGAAGAAGCGATTTTAAATAACGTTCCTACCTATCTTTGTTGGCGAGAAAAGGACTTAGATTATGTCTTAAATAATCTCGATAAGTTAGTTGTGAAAGCCGCTAATGAGTCGGGAGGTTATGGGATGTTAGTCGGTTCTCAAGCTACCCCCGAACAAAGGGCAGAATTCGCCCCACGCATTGCCGCTAATCCCCGCAATTATATCGCTCAACCGGTGTTAAGTCTTTCTAGGGTTCCCACTTTAATTGACACGGAAGTTGAAGGTCGTCATGTGGATTTACGTCCCTATATTCTCCATCGTGGCGATGAAATTTATGTGCATCCCGGGGGGTTAACTCGCGTAGCTTTGAAAAAGGGTTCTTTAGTGGTTAATTCCTCTCAAGGTGGTGGCAGTAAAGACACTTGGGTTTTAACCAAGTAATCAGGACAATGATCAAAATTTTGGTGGGTTAGTAACCCACCCTACCCTTTTCTTTTTTCTTTTCACTTTTTCCCAGTTAATTATGCTTAGTAGAGTTGCTGATTCAATTTATTGGTTAAATCGCTATATTGAACGGGCGGAAAATGTCGCCCGGTTTATGGATGTTAATCTTAATTTAATGTTAGATGTACCTACCAGTGTTTTGCAACAGTGGGAACCCTTGGTTTTAACCACGGGAGATTTAGAACAATTCAAGAAACGTTACGGCACAGCCACCGCAGAAAATGTGATCAATTTCTTGACATTTGACACGGAATATAGTAGTTCAATTATCTCTTGTTTGCGCTGGGCGCGAGAAAATGCTCGGTCAGTTCGCGAGATTATTTCTTCGGAAATGTGGGAACAGGTTAATGGTTTTTTCTTGATGGTAAAAGATGCTTCCTCTTACCATCCTCAAACTACTTTACCGAACTTTTTTACCCAAGTTAAATTGGCTAGTCACCGTTTTGCGGGGGTAATGGATGCGACGATGACTCATAATGAAGGTTGGCATTTTGGCGTTATGGGAAGATTACAGGAACGCGCCGATAAAACCGCCAGAATTCTTGATGTTAAATACTATTATCTCTTGCCTTCCGCCCAATGGGTAGGAACTTCTCTAGACCAAATTCAATGGATTGCTTTACTGCGGTCGGTGAGTGCCTACGAAATGTATCGTAAATGTCAACGACGGATTACTCCTAGTGACGTGGCCGAATTTTTAATTCTTAATCGAGAATTTCCTCGTTCAATTCACTTTTGTCTGCGGGAATTAGACCACTGTTTACATCAAGTTACAGGGACTCCTATAGGAACTTGGGGGAATTCGGTAGAAAGAAGTTTAGGGCGACTTTGTGCGGAAATGAGCTATCTAACTATCGAGGATGTTATTGAAATGGGATTGCATGAATTCCTCGACCATATTCAAAAAAGAGTTAATGATGTGGGAATAAAAATGACAGAAACTTTCTTCGTTTTTAATCCTGAACTTGCCTCACCTCTGCCAGTAAATAACTTTCAATATCAATCCCAATTAACAACTTAATGCGTTATCACATTCGGCATCAAACCAACTATTTCTATAATCAACCCGTGATTTTATCACCCCATCTGCTGCGCTTGCGACCAAAATCTGATGGTGGGCAAACTTTACGAGAGTTCACACTCAAAATTAACCCAGAACCTTTAACAATAACTAATATTATCGACCTCGATGGCAATTCTTGTTTACAAATTTGGTTTAATCAACCGACGGAAGAATTATTGATTGATGTGGTGAGTGAAGTGGAAACCCATGGGGTTAATCCTTTCCAGTATTTATTGGAACCTTGGGCGACCTGTTTACCCTTTGATTATCCCATTTCTCTCCACAGTCAATTACAACCCTACAGACAATTTTATGGGTTAGCTAATGACCCCGATGTGGCAGCATTAGCCCAGGAAGTTATGCAGGAAACCGAGGGACAGGTGCTATCTTTCCTGTTTAATCTTAATGACAAAATTTACCGAAATTGTCAGCAAATTATTCGTCTTAACGGGGAACCCTATCTACCCGGAAACACTTGGAAAAATAAGCAGGGTTCCTGTCGCGATTTTGTGGTTTTATTTATGGATGTGTGTCGCTGTGTGGGATTAGCTTCCCGTTTTGTCAGTGGCTATCAAGAAGGAGATTTAGACCAAGGAGAAAGACATTTACACGCTTGGGTAGAGGTGTATTTGCCGGGGGGCGGCTGGAAAGGTTATGATCCTACCCATGGATTAGCGGTGAGTGACCGTCATATTAGCCTCGTTTCTAGTCCAATTCCCCGTTATTGCGCCCCAGTAGAGGGAAATGCTCGGCCAGTTAATCTCGGTCATCAAGTGATAGAATCTCAGCTATCATCGACAATTGCCATCGATTTGTTATCTTGAGGATGATTGTTTATGGGTCAAGGATTTGGCACAGCAACAAGGCGAAAAGTTTTGGGAGCGGGGCATAAATCCCCGTTACAAAAACGGCCGACCGCCTCCTGCCTTCGTTAAGAAGCCGCCGCCCTCGCCTTCTTGGGAATCTTGGCGAAACTACAGCTATCTTACCCAAAAGAAAGTCTGCCGCCATCGTTCAGGGGGTTGACGAAATGAATTCCCTCAATGGTAGCCCCGGAATTAAAATCCTCGCTATAGACCGTGGTGATTTGATTTAAGCGAGCGGTCGCCCAGATCTGGGCATCCCAGTAGGAAAACTGGTAACTTTCTACTCCACGGGTGGCTTCCAGAACGATCAACTCGGTGATCGGAACTACCTCACAGGCTATTAGATATTGACGGATGCGGGCCAGAGCTTCTTCCTGGGTTAGCAGGGGGCGACGGCTGCGGGTGACGGCCTGAAAGAATTCTCCCATCACCTGCGGACTGATGACGGCGCGGGTGGTGCGGATCAGGTCATCGACAACGGTTAATGCCCGTTCCCGTTTGCTTTTCTCGGCGATATCGTAGAGATAGACCAGAATATTGGTATCGAGCAGGACTCTATCGTTCATAGAGATCGTCCCTTTGCCAATCCCTTTTACCCGGTTGTGATGGGCGGTTTTCGAGACCGGCGATAAAGGCCTTTTCTCGCTCCCAAGCGCTCAAGTTCGGGGTGGGAGAGTTGACCCTTCGGCTTCGCTCAGGGTCAACGTTGACGGAAATTATGTGTTGATCGATCGCCTGTCGGATGATCTCGGCCTCACTCAGTCCCGTCTGTCGGGCCTTCTCTTTCAGTAAATTATTCTGCTCGGCTTCGATATAAATTTGCTTGCGGATTTTGCTGACCATAGCCAGTTTAATTATATACATTACATTATACATTACTATAACCGTCATGAATCGTAATCGCCAGTTTTTTTATATATGAGTCAGTTTTGTTGGTAAGTAGGGAGGCACAATTATTTGTAGGATGGGTTAGCGGTAGCGTAACCCATGCGGGCGTTGAGTTTCATGCTTCAACCCAACCTACGTTCATCCTAGATTTAATTCCACCCACCCACTTAAATGCGCTAATTGGTAGTTTATTATTTCTCCTTGATCTCCCTCCTGAACGGTTAAAGTGAAGATTTGTTACAAATATGAATTGGGCGGATAATCGGTAATTTATAATCACGCATGGCTGGGGGATTCAGGTAAAAAGTAGAGGAAATTTTCCTGAATAATCCTTAGTTATCCTGGAACCCAAAGGCCGATTAGGCGAGATGGCCGGGGATAGTGCGGTCATGATTTTTGTTTTGTGGGCCCTGTCAACCAACTAACTAAAAAGACACTTATGTACCTACTCAAAGACAAACTACAACATATTAGTACGATTACCCACGAGGGCAAGATAGTGGTGTTCGCCACCGATGCCGAGGGGAAAATTTCCTACACAGTCAAGCAAGATGGGTTTGAAGATAGCTACCTCAACACCCCCGCCGACCAAAGAACCGGCTGGGAAAACTGGCAAACACTAGAATTCCCCGATGAAGCTGATGACCAGTCGGTAATTGAGAAAGAAAAAGCCGAACTGACTCACCAACAAGATTCCAGCCGATATCTCCTCAAATCCCTTTACAAAACCGAAAATATAACCGCAGTTGCGCCAGTACAAGTCATTGCCGCCCTGGAACATATTTACGTTTTTCGTCAGTCCAAATCTAACACGCTATTAGTGGACCGATTTGTGTTAGACGGCATGACCAATAAGCTGAACCGCAAGCTAGAAGTTCGGTTTAAGCGGAGTAAGCAGAAACACACCCCCACGAAAAATATGAAACGGGGGTCTAGTGGACTGATTGATATTGATACCTTAGACTTTCGTGATGCCAACGGTAGCTTTTTCTATGAACCCACTACCGAATTAAGTTTAGTCAATAACCTGCACAAAGGCTGGTTTTCCGTGGTGTTGGTTCCCACCATTGAAAATGATGTTTATCGCTGGCATATTTTCGCCTACAACAGCCAAACCCAGAAAGTGGAAGTAACCACCATTCGCGCCTCGGAAGCAGGACTATTTGACGTTCAAGATTACACCGTTTTTGAAGAATCAAACGATAGCCTAGTTCCCCGGCGGATTCCGGGGGTGATTAAGCGGACTTTAGAGATTAATGGGGTGACAGTCACCAACGGTTTATCTGCCACTAAATATGATTTACAACAGGCCCAGCAAACCCAGTCCGGGGAAGAACAACTGTTGAAAACTGCCACGCGATTAATGTTAGCGATTCCCACGGACAAAGGGACAGCCGCTTTCAGTTTTGCCATCGCAGGGGATGGTACTTTAGGAGAAATTGACGAAACCCCCGATAGCAAGATTATTCGCAGTCGTCAGCGAGAAGTTTTGTTGCCCTTAAACACCTTAGATGAAATTAAAGCAATTGGTGACAAAACCCCTCCTCCCCAAGGAATTATTAGCGGATTCGCCGCAGGAACTGATAAGGAAGATATCGAAGATTTAGTTAAAATATCCACCGATGGCGGCGCTTCAGATTTAGCCAATTACGACTTAGTAAAAATCAGCGGCACCAGTGATTATCAAGGGTTGTATCCGACGATTAAAGTAGATCAAGATACCTTTGATATTGACATCCCCTTGGATCGCGGATTGGGTTATTGGGAAAAAGAAGACCAAGAAGAAGGTGGTTTGATTTTTGATGGCATGATTACCGCTTATCAAAAAACTGCCGATGGCAAATTACGAGTCACCTGTGCTAATCATGGCTTGGAAAATGGCGATCAAGTCCAAATTACCGGCACCGAAGACTACAACGACACCTACCCCGTCCAAAAGGTTGATGATACCCATTTTGTCATCGAACGCAAATGGGCAATCGGAGAGGCTGTCAATGTGAAATTGGTGTCCCAAAAGCGGCGGGGGATCGTGTTTGATGGGGTAGATGATTATATTGAACTGACGCAACCACTGCCGATTTTTTCCAGTTCATTCACGATTTCTATGTGGGTAAAAGTTCCCGCAAATTCCAACCGAGGTGTCTTGCTAGGAGACTATCAACTACCGAAGTCAATTGACGTTAATTTTGAAGTTTCGGCCGAGGGGAAACTACGGTTTTTCTGGGGTGGTCAACAGAGTCTAGTTGGAGCCAAAGATTTAAGAGACAATCAATGGCATTTTATCAGCTTTGTCAGAGATCGGGAAAACAAAAAGATATCAGGCTATATTGATGGTGTGCTTGATTTTGAATATTCTGGAGCAGTTTCTGATAAGCAGGCTGTAATTGCTCACAGAATCGGGCGTGATAGTCGGGAAGGAGTCACGAATTTTGAAGGGCAAATTGCGGATCTCCGTGTTTGGAAAATAGTCCGGACTGCTGAAGACATTAAAAATAGTATGTACCTACAACTGACAGGAAAAGAAGTCGGTTTAGTAGGGTATTGGCGCTTAGGTGGTATCTCCGAAGGCAAGGTCGTTGACTTTTCTGTGAACTGCAATGATGGTACTGTCTATGGTGAACCTTATGTCAGTGCGGCAACTCTCAACCGCAATCTTGCCGGAGGAGCTGCAGCGGTTAAATATAGCAATCCTGAGCTATTTGCCGTTAGCGAACGGGCAACTTACGAGGAAAGTTTTGAGTTTAAAGTTAACTCAGCCAATCCGGTTAATTTAGCCTATCTAGACAATGCCGATGGTAAAAATATTGGCACGAAGATTTTCACCTTTTCCTATTGGGGAAAAACCAGCCGCAGTGCCGAAGAGAAAAAGACCATTTCGGGGGTACAAAATAAGTTTGAAGACTTGGGCAATGGTTGGTATCGTGCTTCCTGTAATGTGACAATTCCCGATGAAGTCAGTGTGTTACGTTCCTTTGAAATTGCCAATGTTAAAGGAAGTTGGCAATCCTTAGCAATTCGCAAACACCGGATTCGCCTCTTATCCGATAGTATTACGGAAGCGAAATACTCAGATGGTGTGACTTTGGCAACTTTGGCCGATGACCATGCCACCTTAACAGCGAAGTTAAAAGAACTGGAGGTGAAAGAGAAACAGGAAATTGTTCTGCTCAAAGAAAAGCGAGAGTTAGAAGCAAAAATTGCTGCCTATAATGCTCAGGCTGCGACTAGAGCAGAGATTGAGAAATTAACCGCAGAAATTCAAAAACTCACCAGTGAAGAGCAAACCCTATTATCTCGATTTAATGCCGAAAATAGTAGCCCTTTTAATTATTTCTGCTACATTCTAGTAAAAGTCGGTGATTCTTGGAAAGGAATTCACGTTGAAAACCAGTCGAATAATGACCATGCTCGGCTAATTCGACATCAGGGTAATGGGAATCTTTTCCGATTCTATGCCGTTGAAAGTGAAAATTCTTACGTTAATGTACAAGTAGGAACTGAGTGGAAAGGAATCCACGTTGAAAATCAGTCGAATAATGACTATGCTTCTTTGATTCGGCATCAAGGTAATGGGAATCTTTTCCGATTCTCTGTCGCTGACGGGGGCAATTATTACATCAGTGTACAAGTAGGAACTGTGTGGAAAGGAATCCACGTTGAAAACCAGTCGAATAATGACTATGTTCGGCTAATTCGACATCAGGGCAATGGAAATCTGTTTCAAATCCAAAAAACGAATCAGACTAGCAATGATAAAATTATTCTTGCACGCGAAGCTTGGGAGAAAAAACTTCAAGAACTCAACCAAGCACAAGACCGCTTTAAATTGCTTAATGCAGCATTAATTGCGACTCCTGCGGATAAAGCAGCTTGGGATGCGCGTTTGGCACAAGTGATTGCTTTAATCACTGCGCTTCAAACAGAGTTAAATACCCTGAACACTGACTTCCTGAATGCTGTCAAAAACACCCAGGCAAAGCCCCAAACTATGCCCGAAGTGGCTAAAGATAGCAAGGGGTTAGTGACTCAAGGAGCGTTACTTGGTTTTGTCCAATCTGCCAGCCGCCTCAATGCCATTGAAACTTGTGAAGGCAATGTCCAATTGAGTTATTTAGACAGGGAAGGACGGATGCGGCAAACGAACTATGATGCTACCGCAGATGGAAAAAATATCGCCTTTGAACAGTGGATTCCCGATGCTCAACGGGCTTGTTTGAACTTTAGCAACAGCAATAGTATCGTTACCTTAAATCAAGCCTTGTATCTTCCAGATGACTGGAGTATTGAAGCTTGGTTCGTTTATCCATTACCAGAAACGGCAGAATGGAATACTTTAGTCCGAGGCAAAGATGCGGATCATCACATCCTGGTCAGAAATCGTAAACAGTTAGGGATTTATCTGACCAATGATTCTTTGGGGCAGAACTTTTACGATAGCGGTTTCAATATGGAGTTGTTAACCGAGGGATGGCATCATCTCGCTGCTGTCGGTCGGGGGGATACGACTCTGTTTTATGTTGATGGCAAAAAAGTGGGTGATGTGAAAGCAAAAGCCCTAAAAGATGCGGAAGAGAATCTGAATAAAAACCCCAACGATGCTGCCGCCAAGAAAAAGGTTGAAGACCTTAAGAAAGCTAGTCTGAAATCTAATAGCCATGTTTATGCGATCGCGAACAATCATTTAGCTATTAATCAGTCTCCTGATTATTCGATGATGAAGTTTGATGGGGTAAATGATTGTGTATCTTTACCGGAAATCAACTATGACTTATCTAAAGGAATGTCGGTGGAAGCTTGGGTATGGTATGACAGTTTCCAATCTTGGTCCAGAATTATTGACTTTGGTAATGGTGCTGGTAATGAAAATATCCTGCTTTGCAATGAAGGATCATCTAACACACTACGCTTTGGCATATATCGGCAATCCACCGAACAGCTAGTTGCGGCAACAGGTGCATTAGAAACAAAAAAATGGATTCACCTAGCCGCAACCATCGATGCTTCAGGAATGGCAACCCTTTATAAAAATGGTGAGCGGATTCAAACAGGCAGAGTGCATCTTCCAAATAATCTGAGACGGACTATTAACTATATTGGCAGAAGTAACTGGTCTAGTGACAGATTTTTTCATGGCCAAATTACCGATGTCCGCATCTGGAATACAGCCCGCACCCAAGCAGAAATTAAGGCTAATATGTCTCGACGCCTTAGTGGAAAAGAAGCGAATTTAGTGGCTTACTATCCCCTGAATAAGCTCGAAGGAGGTAAAGTTTTAGACCTAGTGGCTAATAATCATGGCACTGTGGTGGAAGCGAACATCGTGCAGGATCAAACCCTATCTATTGCCCCCTTCATCCGAGGTGAGCAGTTCGGTAAATTGGCAGAGGTGCGTGTTTGGGGAGTTGCCCTAAGTGATGATGAAATTGCTGTCAACAGCACCCTACTTCTGAGTGGCAACGAACCAGGTTTGTTGGCTTACTACCCCATGAGTGAAGCCACAGGAGTGGAAGTGCGCGACCATTCCGGTAATAGCTATAATGCCACGGTATCTGGGGCAAATTGGTGGGGTTGTACAGCACCCATTGGCAAAATTGACAATCTCCCTAGTGCCGATGCCCTAGTTTCTGCTGAGTACAGCAGCGTGACTGTGGAATCATCCACGAAAACCAAGGTGGCCATCATGCGGCGATTCTTTGCTTATCCTGCCACCAATGGAGTCACCCTGCTACCAGATAAGCGGATTGAAACCTTAGAACTGAAATGGATTGGTAACGCCCAATTTGCTCCGACTTTGTTGGGTTATATTGAAGGTCCACCCCCCGTACCCAGTGAAAACCTAACCTTGTCAGACGATTACAATGGCGCGACTTCTGTGGAATTAACCATGTCTGAAGATGTCGAGTTTAGCTGGAACCGTTCTCAAGATGCTGGGTTAGGAGCAACAATTGATACCTTTATTGGAGCAGGGGGAACAATGTCTTTCCTCACAGCACCTATGGGTGTGGGGACTTCCATCGACAGCAGTGCCAGAGTGGGTTTTAAAGGCAACTTTGACTTCAGCTACCAATTCCAAAATGAAAGTAACATTACTTCGAGTTCATCTCTGAGCATGACCGATAAACTGGAACTACGCGGCACACCAGAAGAAAGCACTAAGTTCCCTCATTTGGGGACACGATTTATTCCCAAGAATATTGGCTATGCTTTGGTTGTTTCAGCCTTGGCAGATGTGTTTGTCACCCGACTGGCCCGCAGTGGCAAAATGGTCGGCTACCAAGTGCAGCCGGTAGATGGCATTCCTCCAGATGTCAACACCATCACCTTTTTGATGAATCCTGCCTACACGATGAGCGGTAGCTTGGACGGGATGACTGGCAGCAGTGCTACTAGCCAGCGCTTCTTCAAGCACGTTCCCGAAATGCGTAGCCAGTATGGTTCTCTCTATCCCGCTAGTTACTATCGCTTGAAAGAGGCGTATGACTTAAAACGCCAAATTGAAGCGGAAGATAAACGCCGAGAATCTTACTTTTCTAACTTTAATGTGCGTTTAGTCGATGAACTCTCTTTGAACCGAAACATCGACAGTGGGGATGCACCAACCACCATTGGAGTACAACGGGAAGAAGACAAACCGAATACCCAAATGACTGACGAGGAGAAGAAAAAAGCCCAAGACCAGAAAGCCGAACAATTTCAAGCAGATACTGCTGCTGCTTCTGACAAGAGCAACGCTGCCGCTAAAGCTAAACAAGCGGAGATTCAAAGCCAAATTACTGACCAAGACAAACGAGTGCAAGCCACAGAAAGTTTTGCCGGCTGGCAGAAACGGATGGAAAGTATCCAAATTCGGGCAGGTAAGCGCAACATCGTCAATACCTACGTTTGGGATGCCGATGGTGGTCTGCGAACTGAAGCCCAAAGCTTTGCCAATACCGTAGAACATACCATTGGTGGCTCTTTTGGTCTGAATGCCGGGTTAGGAGTTGACAGTTCATTCTCAATAGGGGGGGTTGATGTAGAACTCACCGCCCAAGCTACGGTCAACTTAACTCAAACCATGAGCAAAACTGAAGCTCGGAGTAAGGGTTTTGAGTTGAATGTAGATCTGAGTGGTTTGGAATATAAAGGCATTACCGACTACAACGATCGCCCGATTATGCCTGGGGAAAAAGTAGACCGCTATCGGTTTATGAGTTTCTACCTAGAAGGCAGTAGCAATCACTTCCACGACTTCTTTAACTATGTAGTCGATCCTGAATGGTTACGCAGTAATGATGAGGAAGCGGTGGCTTTGCGTCAGGCCCAAGCAGGTAAACCCAATAAAGCCTGGCGGGTACTGCACCGGGTTACTTATGTGGAACGTCCAGCATTGATGGGCTTTGGTCGCGATGTCCGTAAATTGCGGGCGGCAGCGGCAGTCAGCGAAAACCAAGCACTGTTGGATAAGATTACTAAATTGGAGGAGGATAACCAAAAACTTGAGGAAAAACTGGATACTATCCTCAGTTTGTTGAAAGGGCAGAAATAATTGCTCATTAGTATCTGCCAAATAAATATCAAATTAGGTGCAAGGTTTTGAGCAAAACGTGGTTCAAAAACCTTGCATTTTTATTGTGATATTCCTTAATAGACGGGGATGGAGTATATTTGCTAGAATGGCAGTCATATAGATAGAAAAAGTTCCTAACAGTCATTCTCCTCTGCAAGAAAAGGCCTTAGATTTATTAGGGGTTTCCTTGATTTGTACCCAGTAACGGGATAGGAGAAATTCTCTTAATCCCTCATTTAGATTTATTCAGCTGGCCTTAGATAGAAAGGCATTTAAGTAATTTTCTAGGGAGAGTTAAATTATGTCGTCAACTGCCTACGAAACTGATTATAATCAATGGCTAAAAGAGACGGTAAAACAGTTACGAGAGCGTAATTTTGAGCAGGTAGATTGGGATAATTTAATTGAAGAAATCGAGAGTATGGGGAAAAGTGATAGACGAGCTTTAATGAGTCTGTTAACCCGTCTTATCGAACATCTTTTAAAGCTGGCTTATTGGCAAGAAGAAAAAAAACGGTCAGGTAATCATTGGGCGGCAGCAATAGTCAATTTTCGCGCCCAAATTCAGCATCGTTTAGAAGATAGTCCCAGCTTACGGTCAGAATTAGCGGCTATGTATGATAAAGTTTATCCAGTGGCGATTAAATCAGTTTCTCAGCTTTTTTCCCTCAATTCAGACGCTCATATATCCCTCGAACAAATATTAGATGATAATTGGTTTCCCCCGGCTGAAAAATAGTTCTTAATTAGGAGTAATACTGAATCCGTTGAGTATAGGCTAGTTATGAAAGACAAAGATATAAATTTGCTGGCGGATTTTGCTGACCATAGCCAGTTGAAATATATACATAACATTATACATTACTAAAACCGTCGTGAATCCTAATCGCCAGTTTTTTATATATGTCTGAACTTCCCCCATAGATATCTACTACAATAGATGATCTCATATCTATTTTCTGACCGTTAGCAATTATAGCTCTCAAAAGGGAGTGGGAATGATTAGGTCAATTTTAGTTTCGGTCTGAGGATGACGAAAAGATAATTGTTTAGCGTGTAGGTATAAACGGTCAGACTGCTTACCATTATACAAAAAATCGCCTAAAATTCCTATCCCTAATCCCGCTTGACTATGAACACGAATTTGATGGGTTCTTCCCGTGTAGGGAATAAATTCGAGGCGAGAATAATTGCCTTCTTTACCGATAACTTTAAAATAGGTTTGACTAGCTTTTCCCCTTTGCCAATCCACAGTTTGATAGGGTCGGTTTTGCGGATTTCCCCAGAGAGGTAGGTCAATTATACCCGATTCTTGCTCAATAATTTCTGGTAATATAGCTTCATAGATTTTCTCCACTTGTCGCTGTTGAAATTGTTGGGATAAACAACGATAAATATCTAAACTTTTAGCTAGTAATAATAATCCCGAAGTTTCCCGGTCTAAACGATGAACGGGAATGACATTTTTTCCTTGACGACGAAAACGATTAACCACGGCATCTTGACTATCTTGATAACGTCCTGCTACCGATAATAATCCCGCAGGTTTATTAATAGCAATTATTCCCTCGTCTTCGTAGATAATTTCTAGGTATGAACGTAAACCAGAGAGTAAAAAACCCATGAGAGGTTGACATCTTTCTTGACAAGCGCCATAAAATTCTCCCTGTTTTCTATCTCGATTCGATTCTCCCCACCAAAATTCGGCCATAGCGATGGGTTTTAATCCTTTCATAGCGGCATAATTTAATAATTTCGGGGCGCAACATTCCCCTGTTCCCGTCGGTAACAAATTACTGCCCATCAATTTAGCTAAGGAGAGAGATTGTCCAGAAAAGTTATTTAAACAGTAGGATTGATACAGCAATTCCTGTAACTGTTTGGAGAGGTTCCTACGCTGTTGCTTAAGTTCAATAATTCTCTGATTGGCTAAGTTTATTTTCTCAATTAAGGGTTCTAAAACTTGTTTTTGTTCCTGTTTTAATTGCTTTCTTGCTCTTTTTTCCTGACGACTGAGATTATTTAACTTTTCTAATTCTTCTGAGTTTAAATTTCCTAAGTTTCTTAGTCTATCTCGTTCCTGTTTATGGTTTTGATGTTGTTGCTGTAAAGCTTGGATTTTGCGCTCAAAATTTGCTTGATTGAGTCGATATAAATTATGTTCGGGAATTGATTTTAAAGTGATAATTTCCTGTTTAATTGTTTCTAAAAGTTGCAAAACTCGCTTTTCTTCCAGCACAATTTTTTCTCTGCCCACTAGGGACGGAACCCAGCCGGTGGCTTCTCCCTGTCCAGAAAAAGCTTTTAAAATTTCTATTTCGCCAGCAGCATTTTCTCCTAACAAAATTCCATACATTTTACCTTGAGGATTGGTGATAGTTGTCATCAAATCTTGGGCGATTTTTTCAGCCAAAAGAGTGCGGGGCAAGCGCAATAGCTCGCCCGTTTCGGGACAAATTCCTTGATAATAATAAGTAACTTCCTTCACTCTTTAAGAACAGGAAAAGGGCTAGAAATCCCCCTAAGAAAAACAATTGGCAAAGAAATCGATAGTTTCCTGTAAAGCGACAATAAAGCTATCAATTTCTTCGCGGGTATTATAAAAATATAGACTTGCCCGCGCGCTGCCGGAAGCATCAAAAAGGCGGTGTAGAGGTTGGGTACAGTGATGACCGGAACGAATAGCGATTCCTTCGTGGTCTAATAAAGTGGCTAAATCACTAGCATGAATTCCTTCCACATTAAAGGCGGCTAAACTAGCCCGACCTTGGCCCGTTAAACTAGGTGATGGTCCGTAAATTCTTAAACCCTCAATTTCTCCTAATTTTTTGAACAAATAGGCGGTTAACTCTTCTTCGTAGGCATGAATATTATCCATACCTAAACCCATTAAATATTCTACTGCAGCACCGAGGGCAATCGCTTCGCCGATAGCGGGGGTTCCCGCTTCAAATTTGTGGGGCAGTTCCGCACAGGTAAAATGGTCTAAATAGACTTCTGCAATCATTTCGCCACCACCAAAAAAGGGCGGCATTGCCTCTAAAATCGCCTCTTTGCCGTACAAAAATCCAATACCGGTGGGGGCGCACATTTTATGACCACTAGCCACCAACCAATCACAATCTATGGACTGCACATCAATGGCTAAATGGGGGACACTTTGACAGGCATCAATTAATACTTTCGCCCCGACTTGATGGGCAAGGCTGACTATTTCGGCAACGGGATTAATACAGCCTAATGTATTAGAAACATGAAGGACAGCAACTAATTTAGTTTTGTCAGATAACAAGGATTTATATTGTTCTAAATCAAAGCTTTCTTCGCTGGTTAATGGCACATATTTAATCACCGCCCCCGTCTTTTGGCAGACAATTTGCCAGGGGATTAAATTACTGTGGTGTTCCATCACCGAGAGAATAATTTCATCCCCTGCTTTCAGGGTATTTAACGCCCAACTGTAGGCGACTAAATTAATCGCTTCCGTGGCGTTGCGAGTATAGACAATTTCCTGACGAGAAGCGGCGTTAATAAACCTAGCCACCTTATCTCTGGCCCCTTCGTAGGCTTCCGTTGCCCGGACACTTAAAGTATGCGCCCCCCGATGCACATTGGCGTTATCTTTTTCGTAATAGTTTCGCAGGGTTTCTAATACTTGAATGGGTTTTTGGGAAGTGGCGGCACTATCGAGATAGATAAGGGGTTTATCGTGTACGTTTTGATGGAGGATAGGGAAATCGGCGCGGACTTTTTGGGCGAGGGTTTTTTCTTGGATAATTGTCATTTTAGTCAGGAGTCAGAGGGGTACTTTGGGCAGGTTGACACCCACCCCGGCAGAGTTATTCCACACTGCGACAGGCGACACATTGCCCCAATCTTTGGCGGAGGGATTCTAGAGGAATTTTAGCTAAAATCTCGGCCGAGAAAGCATCAATTAACAAACTGCGGGCAGTGTCGGCACTTAAGCCCCGGCTTTGCAGATAGAATAAATCATCTGCTTCCAGTTGGCTAATGGTTGCCCCGTGGGAACATTTGACGTTATCGGCGGTAATTTGTAATTCCGGTTTGGTGTTGACTCGTGCCTTGTTAGAAATTAACAAATTCCGATTTAACTGGGAGGCGTTGGTTAATTGGGCGGGTTTGGGAACAAACACTTTACCATTAAAGATGGCGTGAGCGCTACCATCAACTATACATTTATGCAGTTGCTTGGTGATGCCGTGGGGATGGTTGAGATAGATGGCGCTGTGGGTATCGGCGGTTTGTTGTCCGGTAATCATGGCTAATCCGTACAGATTTGTCTCGGTTTGTGCTCCTTTTTGCAGGACATCGAGGTTATGACGGCAGAGTTTAGCTCCTAGATTTATCTCGTTGAGAGTGTAACGGCTATCGTGCGCTTGTTCAATTATCGTGCGTCCGATGTGAAAACCATCTCCCGATTCCCGTTGTACTCTGGTATGGATGACCTCGGCGTTGGCTTCGAGGTAAATTTCCGTGACAGCGTTGGTAAAATAAGAGTAATTTACAGGTAAATCGGAGCAATGTTCGGCTAAAGCTCCGTAATTCTCGATAATATTGACACTAGCTCCAGTTTCCGCCACGATTAGGCTATGGGGCTGATAAAAGCGGGGAATTTCCTCCACAACGGTGATAAATAGGAGATGTATCGGGGTTGTGACGACGGTGTTAGCGGTGACGTGAATTACTGCCCCATCGCTTAGTCCAGCTTGGTTGAGTGCGGTAAAAAATTCGGGGGTTTTTTCTTTGCCTAGATAGTTGACAAGAACATCTTTTTGTGCATTGGCGAGATTGCCGACGCTGACACCGGGGGGTAAAGCGGAAATATCGGACAATTCGGGCTGATAAATGCCGTTAACGAAGACTAGGTGGCTGTTTTTGGCTTCGGGCAGTAAAAAAACAGCTAGGGCATTTTTATCGATTGTAACGGTTTGGGGGGCGCGAAAATCGATCGCCCAGAGTTGACTTAAATCGGTGAATTGCCATTCTTCGTCTTTTCTGCCCGGGATGGCTAATTCTTGAGCTTTACTGGCTCCCGATTCTCTTAATTCGAGAATTTTACCGTTATCGATAGTGGGAACCGTTTCTCGCGACAATTTTAACAATAATTCTCCTGATTGTTCAGGTTTCGTGATTATGGCTGTCATTGGTAGGAGGGGATGTGGGGTAGTGGGGGAGTGGGGGAGTGGGGTGGTGGGGTAGTGGGGTAGTGGGGTAGTGGGGAAGCTGTCTCATCACCCTATCACCCCAAAACCCTATCACCCTATTTCCTGACTCCTGACGACCGGCTACTGACTCCCCAGACTTCTGATAACTGATAACTAGATTACTTAACGGCTAATACTTGTTCGTCGAGGAAATCGTAGCCAGTTCTTTCTAATTCGAGGGCTAATTCTTTACCGCCACTGGTGACAATGCGCCCATCGTACATAACATGAATAACATCGGGTTCAATGTAGTTGAGCAGACGCTGATAGTGGGTGATAAGTAAAAAAGCGTTATCGGGAGTAGCTAATTGATTGACTCCCTGGGCAACAATTCGCAAAGCATCGATGTCTAAACCGGAGTCAATTTCATCGAGGATTCCTAAAGTAGGTTCTAATAAAGCCATTTGGAGGATTTCATTACGTTTTTTCTCACCACCAGAGAAACCTTCGTTTAAACTTCTGCCAAGAAAGCTAGGATTCATCTGGACAACTTCTAGTTTTTTCTCGACTAATTCCTCAAAGTCAAAACTATCTAATTCTTCCGAGCCTAAATATTTTTGTCGGGCATTATAGGCAACGCGAAGAAAATCAAGGTTACTAACGCCGGGGATTTCTAGGGGATATTGAAAAGCGAGAAAGATTCCCATGAGCGCTCGTTCATCAGGTTCTTTTTCTAAAAGGTTTTCGCCTTTATAAATTATTTCTCCCCCAGTTACTTCATAATCGGGATGTCCAGCGATTACTTTGGAAAAGGTGCTTTTACCTGAGCCATTGCGCCCCATAATTGCGTGGGTTTCACCTGCTTTAATTTCGAGGTTAACTCCTTTAAGAATCTGGTTTCCGTCAATACTAGCGGTCAGATTTTTTACCGATAAAATTACTTCACTCATGGGATGTTTTTCTAGAACAAAAATATTAGTTTTTGGGGTTGACGGCGAATTATCAATTGATGGATAAATTGTCTTAGCTTTTGGTGGGTTACGGCTATCGCCTAACTTAGCTTTTGGTGGGTTACGGCTATCGCCTAACCCACCCTACTTTACTGATTATCCCACGGTTCCTTCTAGCTTGAGACTGAGGAGTTTATCAGCTTCGGCGGCGAATTCCATCGGTAATTTACTGAGGACATCCTTACAGAAACCACTGACTAACATAGAGACAGCATCTTCCTCGGAAATACCCCGTTGTGCGAAGTAGAATAATTGGTCTTCACCGATTTTAGAGGTAGAAGCTTCGTGTTCTACTTTAGCACTGTTGTTATCCACCTGAATATAGGGAAAAGTGTTAGCTTCGGCATTATCTCCAATCAGCATAGAATCACACTGGGAGTAATTTCTTGCTCCCTTGGCTTTCGGTCCCATTTTCACTAAACCGCGATAACTATTTTGGGAGTTACCCGCAGAAATTCCCTTAGAAATAATGGTACTCTTGGTGTTGCGGCCAATGTGAATCATTTTCGTACCTGTATCGGCCTGTTGTTTGTTATTAGTTAGGGCAATTGAGTAGAATTCCCCGACGGAATTATCGCCAACTAAGACACAACTGGGATACTTCCAAGTAATCGCTGAACCAGTTTCTACTTGCGTCCAAGAAATTTTAGAATTAACTCCTTTACACAGACCCCGTTTAGTGACGAAATTGTAAATACCTCCCTTACCATTGGCATCGCCAGCGTACCAATTTTGTACGGTCGAATATTTAATATCCGCATTATCGAGGGCGACTAATTCCACGACGGCGGCATGAAGTTGATTACTATCGTACATCGGAGCGGTGCAACCCTCTAAATAACTTACCGATGCCCCTTCTTCAGCGACAATTAAAGTTCTTTCAAATTGTCCGGTCTCACCGTTATTAATCCGAAAATAGGTGGACAATTCCATCGGACAGGCAACACCTTTGGGAATAAAAACAAAGGAACCATCGCTAAAAACGGCAGAATTAAGAGCGGCAAAATAATTATCACCCACGGGAACCACAGTACCGAGATATTTCTGCACCAAGTCGGGATGTTCCTGTAAAGCTTCCGAAATAGAACAGAAAATAACCCCCTGTTCTGCTAGTTTTTCTTTAAAAGTTGTGGCGATAGAAACGCTATCAAAGATAGCATCGACGGCCACGTTAGAAAGGCGTTTTTGTTCCGAAAGGGGAATGCCTAATTTTTCAAAGGTTTCGATTAAAGTGGGGTCAACTTCTTCAAGACTGTTGAGTTTTTCTTTTTTCTGTTTGGGTGCAGAGTAGTAGATAATATTTTGATAATCAATGGCAGGATAGGAAACGTGCGGCCAACTGGGTTCGGTCATCTTTTGCCATTGATGGTAGGCCCGGAGACGAAAATCGAGCATGAATTCCGGTTCCTTCTTTTTTGCCGAAATTAGGCGAATAATCTCCTCATTCAAACCGCGAGGGATGGTTTCCGATTCAATATCGGTGATGAAACCGTACTTGTAGGGTTGGTTAACGAGGTTTTTAACGGTGGTTGCACTCATGGGGGTTAGTGTTCTCTCTACGCGGTAGGCAGGGGAGGCAGTTAAACAACTTTCCTGTTGTTTAAATTGATTATATAATAGATTAACAACAAAGCTGTTGTCAAAGTCACGGAAAATTTGAGAGGATGCTGGTAAACCTCTGTTATTCAGGTTACTCTGGAAGGGTAATTGGCCGCTCCTTGACCCTCAGCAATTGTACGCTAAAGCCTTTGTTTTTGGTATCATGACCACGACTCAACCCGCCTCGACGAAAGATGATATTCTACAATATTTGCTCAAAAACGGTCAATCTACCGCCCAAGACTTGGCTGAAGAGTTAAGTATTAGTCCGCAAGCGACGCGCCGCCATCTTAAGGATTTGGAGGGGGAAGGACTGATCGAATATTTTGCGGTACAAAATAAGATAGGACGGCCTCAGCACATTTATCGTCTCAGTCGTCAAGGTCGTAGCCGTTTTCCCCATAATTACGATAATTTCGCTATTTCTTTCCTCAATACTCTCGTGGAGACGGTGGGAGAGCAACAGGTGGGGGAAATTCTCAAAAAACAGTGGCAACGCAAAGCGGCAGAATATCAATCACGCCTCGGCAAGGGGTCTTTAGGGGAAAGAATGAGAAAATTGCTGGAAATTCGCCAAGAGGAGGGTTATATGGCAGAATTAGTGGCACTGGAAGCAGAAAATAGTTATATCCTGGCCGAGCATCATTGCGCTATTGCTGAGGTGGCTGGTTCCTATCCCAGTATCTGTGGCCATGAATTAGAAATGTTTGCCATGCTGCTTCCCGATTGTACGATCGAACGGACTCACTGGATCAATCAAGGTGAGCAACGATGTGGTTATCTAATTAAGTGCAAGGGTTGAAAGGGGAAGATTAGTTATCTCTAGACTAAGAGACTTTTTACCTCACCTAACCCGCACCGCTGCCCAATAAAAATAAACTTAACAGGGTGCCACCATTCCAGAGACTATGAACCAACATCGAGGATAATAAATTTTTCGAGCGAGTGTAAACAAAGCCAAGAACACAACCTAGGACGGTTAAAGGCAGCACTTCTGACAAATTTTGGTGAGCAAGGGCGAAAATCAAACTACTAAGCGCAATTGCACCCCAGACAGGCAGATAACGAGTCAAAGAAGCTAGTAAAAAGCCGCGAAAGACAATTTCCTCGAAAAAAGGAGCGACAAGGGAAGCAGTAAAGCCAAAACAGACTAAAGCGAAGGTATTCTGGGATTCTAGGGCTAAAGTCAGCAGCGGGTTACTGCCTCCTTGTCCTTGCCAAATTAGTTGATTTAGCAAAGAAACGATAATAACCAGGGGTAAAGCGACGAAATAGCCAGCTAATCCCCAGAGAAGCCAAGGACTAAAGAGGTTAAAACGAAACCAATCGGGAGGTAAAGGGCGAAAAGGCTTGATTGCTAGATATAAAACCGATAAACTGCTCACTGTTAAGGCTAAATAACTAACTACAACGTATATTGCTTTAGCTTCTAGGTTAAATTTTTCGGGATTGAGACTCAAGGAACTCGATAAAATCCCGAAAATTACCGGTAAAACAATTTGTCCGACGAAAAAGAAACCGATAATTATTCCCCACCAGAGGGTTTCTCCTCCCCACTTAGTTTGCCAAGCGAGACTATCATCTAAAAAGAGCAGCGCTCGCCGTTTACGGAGCAGCCACTGCACTAATAAAAAGACCAACAGCACAATACCGATTAAACCGCCGATAAGAGGCAACAAAGCCAGTAAAATTAGTTTAATTAAGGCATTAGCAGCCACTTCACTCTGTTCTTCCTCTAAAGCGAGTAAATCCTCTTGACGATTTTCGAGACTATATAATTTTTCCAGAATGGTATAACGAAACCATCCTTGAAAATTGCGCTCGATTCTCGCTTCAGCATCGGGGGCAATTTGGGGGGGTTCACTGTACAATCCCTCTAACAGCAGCGCATTTTTTAAAACAGCAGGTTTATAGTTCTCAAATTCTGATTTTTCCTTGATGTCTTGCCAGATTTGCCGTGCCGAATCCAAGTCACCTTGACTAGCTTGAATGAGACTTAATTTTAGCTCTAAATCCTTTAGGGAATTGATGTCGCGCTCAAGGGATTTTTTTTGTTCGGGATTAACTGCTGATTTTTTTAGTTCGGTGATTGTTTTTTTGGCACTTTTCTGGGCTGATAAATACTGTTCCTCGGCGGTGCTGTAGGGGTCTTGACCGATCAGGGAAGTTTGAATTAATTTAAGATTAGCAAATTCTTCGCTATTAGGGTCAGCATCGCTGCTGAGAGTCGTAGCTTGTAGGTTGAGATTGGTTTGATACAGTTGAATATTCGATTGGATTTGAGGCTGATTAACACTAGAAATTAAAGCTGTAACCACTGGAGTTAACGCAATAATTGTTAAGACAAAAGCGATCGCTTGTTTGAGACTTTGCCAGGGGAGTTTTTTTGAAAAATTATCGAACATGAAAATAGGGAATTGGGAGTTAGGGGTTAGATGGTGGGGTTTTAGGGTTTTGGGGTTTTAGGGTTTTAGGGTTTTAGTTGAATTTCCTCATTTCCCCATTTCCCCATTCCCCTATTCCCTAATTATTAACTAACTACTTGAGAAAAAAGCTTTTCGTATTGATCTAAAGTCTTTTCAAAGGCATAATTTTCCTCTGCGTATTGTCGTCCCCTTTCTCCTAGTATAGTTGCTAAATCTGGGTTTTTGTATAGCTTTAAAATAGCTGTAGCTAATGCCTCTGGATCTTCAGGAGTAACCACCAAACCACCACCACTACGCTCGATCGCCCTAGCGGCGGTTCCATCGGCGGGAACAGAAGCAATAATAGCACGACCACTAGCTAATAATACCTGAATTTTGGACGGCATATTAAAGGAAATAACGTTATGTTTTTGCATCACCATACCCACATCGGCGGCGGCTAACATTTCTGGTAATTTTTCCCGGGGTTGAAAGGGTAATAAAAGCACATTACTAGCCCCCTGTTGTTGGCGATACTTTTCTAGGCGATCGAGTGCCTCTTTTTTACCAACAATTACCACTTTAATTTCAGGAATATTAACTAAGTGAACTGCGGCATCGATTAAAGTTTCCAAGGGTTGAGTTAGGGCAATATTGCCAGAATATAAAACAACAAACTTGCCCTCAAGATGATTTTCTTGGCGGAAATAATTATGGTTTTTCGGCAGAGGTTTAATAAAGCTGACATCCACCCAATTAGGAATCTCAATAATTTTCTGACTCGGCACATTTTTAGTTAGAAGGTTTTTGGTAAAACCATCGGCAATAACTGAGATTTTACTGGCAGTTTTGTAGGCAAATTTTTCGAGACTACTAAAAACCTTAATCATTTTCTGATTAGTTAATAATCCCACATGAACTGCCGCATCAGGCAGAATATCCTGTAAATTTAGAATAATCGGCACCCCGTATAATTTACTCAATAAAGCGGCGGGAACGCAAACGGGTAATCCGGGGACAGTTAAGAAAATTAGATCAGGTTTTTCGCCTTTGAGAGCCTGAAAGAAACTCAAAAAAACAAAGCTCAATTCAAAGAAAATTCGATTTTTTAAACTTCTTTGGGGGCGGGCCCAAACGTAGGAACGTTGAATTTTAACACCATTTCGTTCTTCTTCTAGATAGATTTTTCCTCGGTATTCGGGATCGATTTCACTATTAGGATACCAAGGAAAGGCGGTTAAAACCCTAACTTGATGACCTCTTTTAACCAATCCCTCCGCCAATTCTGTCATTAGGGGAGCAATGCCGATCGGTTCAGGATAATAATTATAAGAATAGAGCAAAATTCGCATAGGGATGGCAATTTGGTTGGGCGATTCAGTTTCATGATTTTATCAATAGTTACTGGTTTTTTGACAAATCAGATTCGCCTTTGTCAGGGATTACCCTAGAAAGAGGTGAGCATTCGGTCAGAGAGGCGGAAAAAAGGGGAAATTGGCTAATAAATTAATCCTCAAAACCCCTAACTATTCTCCCTTACCCCTGCATCAATACTGACCCTTATTTTTCGCGTACCCGGTGGCCGATATCGCGACGATAATAGATGCCCTGAAAGTGTATCCTTTTCACCGATTGATAGGCAAGTTCGATCGCCTGATTAAAATTAGACCCCATAGCAGTGACACCCAAAACGCGGCCGCCATCGGTGAAGATATCGCCGTGTTTTAAAACCGTGCCGGCGTGGAAAACGATCGCTCCCTCGGTTTCAGCGGCCTTAATTCCCGTGATTAACTGGCCTTTTTCGTAGTGGTCGGGATAACCAGCAGAGGCAGCCACCACACAAACAGCACTACCGGACCGCCATTGTAAAGAGGGAAAATCAGTTAATTTTTGTTGAGCGCAAGCCAGCAGTAGGGGTGCCAGGGGAGTTTCCAGTAGGGGTAAAACCGCTTGGGTTTCGGGATCGCCAAAACGACAGTTAAATTCGAGAACTTTTGGCTCTCCGGCGGGGGAAATCATTAAACCCGCGTAGAGGACTCCCCGATAGTCAATGCCGCGTTTTTGCAGGGTGGCGACGATGGGGGCGAGGATGTCTCGGTCCACCGCTTCGATAATGGTGGCGGTGGCTATGGGTGCGGGGGCATAAACTCCCATACCGCCGGTATTTTTGCCGGTATCGCCTTCACCGATGCGCTTGTGATCTTGGGCGGGTAGCAGGGAACGAAAGCTGATCCCATCGGTGAGGGTGAGGATAGACACTTCTTCCCCTTCTAGGAATTCTTCCACCACGACTTTAGTAAAGCCACTGGTAAAAAGATCATCGATCGCTTCTAGGGCTGTATCTACGGTTTCGGCGACAATTACCCCTTTTCCTGCGGCTAATCCGTCGGCTTTCACCACGATGGGCGCTCCTTGCTCTCGGATATAAGTTTTTGCTAATTCTGCATCGGTAAAGGTTTCGGAAGTGGCGGTGATAACTCCGGCTTCGCTCATTAATTCTTTGGCCCAGGATTTGCTCGATTCAATTAAGGCCCCGGTTTGTGTGGGGCCAAAAACCGTTATTTCTTGGGACAGAAGATAATCGGTAATGCCGAGGGATAGGGGATATTCTGGACCGACAACCACCAAATCGACGCTATTTTCCTGGGCAAAACGGCTAATTTCAGCAAAATCCTCCATTGCTAGGGGGATATTTTCACATTGAGGTAAAATTGCCGTTCCCCCATTACCCGGAATACAGAACACTTGTTCAACTTCGGGTGATTGCAGCAGTTTCCAAGCCAGGGCGTGTTCTCGACCACCACTGCCGATAACGATAATTTTCACGGATAAACGCAGCCTAAATGACGATGGCTTAATTATCCCCCAGTTCCGGGGTGCCATTGGCTAGAAGTTGAGATTACTTAACTTTTTAATCCCCGCTCCCCACCTGTTGAGCAAAACCCTTGCCCTAGTCCTACGGAGGTGATCAGATAACTGCTGTAAAGGAGTCAATTGTGATTAGATAGTAGATGCTCCCTTCTTAGGCTGTCCCTATTTTGGGTCATTCTACTGAATTGAGTTGGCTCTCTCGGACATTGGCTGAAAAATATTCACAATATTAGATTATGGGTGCAAGCAGTTCGATAAACTCCCTGACCACGTTGCGCCCCTACATGACACCAGCTCTGATTGAGAGGGCCAAGAAAAATCGATTTTATCTGATCTAAGTCCCCGTTAACCATCAATCTATCTTCTAGATTATTCGGAATTTACTCTAAGTATTTTTATTGTCTATGCCCTGTCATTTATCCCTCAATCAACTAGCTCAATTATTGTCCTTACAAGATAAGACTGACATAAGTTTTAGTCCCGATAGTTTAGTATCTGGCATTAATACCGATAGCCGTAGTATTGAGCCTGGACAAGCATTTTTAGCCTTAAAAGGTGATAATTTTAATGGTCATGATTTTATCGATATGGCTATCGAAAAAGGAGCGGCGACCTTGATTGTCGATCAGCCAGTTTCGGTAAATTCTTCTAAAAATATTCCTGTATTCCTAGTCCAGAATACCCTAGAAACCTATCAGCAATTAGGCCATTGGTGGCGTAATCAATTTACTATACCCGTGATTGCTATTACGGGATCGGTGGGAAAAACCACCACTAAAGAATTAATCGCCTCCCTATTAGCAACCCGGGGAAAGGTACACAAAACCCTGGCTAATTATAACAATGAGATCGGAGTGCCGAAAACTCTCCTCGAACTGGATGAAACTCACGATAGTGCCGTAATCGAGATGGGAATGCGGGGACGAGGAGAAATTGCCCTGCTCGCTCAAATCACCCAACCGACCATCGCAGTGATTACTAATGTGGGAACCGCTCACATCGGTCGTTTAGGGTCGCAAGCGGCGATCGCAGAGGCGAAATGCGAGTTATTGGCCGAGTCTCCTTCTGGTAGTATAGCTGTTCTTAACTACGATCACCCTTTACTTACTGAAACAGCTAAACGGGTATGGCAGGGGGAAACAATTACCTATGGCTTCTCTGGCGGCGATATAGTCGGAGAATTACTGGATTTAACTACTTTACGAGTCAATGGACTAGATTTTAACTTACCTTTATCCGGTCGTCATCATGCTTTAAATTTTATGGCAGCCTTGGCTGTAGCGAAAATTTTAGGCATCGATTGGACTTCTTTGCAAGAGGGAATTAAGGTTAATTTACCCAGTGGTCGGGCCAAACGTTACCAAATAGAGCCGGATATCCTACTCCTCGATGAAACCTATAACGCGGGTCTAGAATCAATGTTAGCGGCCTTGGATTTACTGAAAGCTACCCCCGGTCAGCGTCATATTGCTGTTTTAGGCACGATGAAGGAGTTAGGGTCTTTTTCGGAGCAATTACATCGCCAAGTGGGTGAGAGGGTGCAAAAACTAGGCATAGATCGCTTGTTTGTCTTGGTGGACGACCCAGAAGCTAAGTTTATTGCTGAGGCGGCTACTGGGGTCGCTTGCGAATGTTTTCAAACTCACGCAGATTTAATTAATCGTTTAAAGGAAGTGATCGACTCTGGCGATCGCATTTTATGCAAGGCTTCCCATTCCGTCGGTTTAAATCGCGTGGTGGAGGAGTTAATCAGTGATATTGGGAGTTAGGAAATAGGTGTTAGAGAATAGAGCATTTTTTAGCAAGAATAGCCGACTAAAAACTGTTTTTTCGGTTATTTTAACGCTAATTTTCTTTTTTTCGGCCGTTCAAGTCTCTTTTGCCCAAGAATCGAGACGACTGGATACTTATCTCCCGGATCTCAGTGGTTTAGCTTGGGTAGAAGCGGATATTTTTCTAGGGGTTCACGATGCCAAAAATAAGGGCAAAAATAGTGATCCATCTCAAGCAAGGCTGAGTCTTTTACAGCTACCTACGCAGGAAAAACCCCTATTATGGCAGGTTTTAAGGGTAGATTGGCCAAATCCAGAGGGATTGAGTAACGATCTCGAAAGTATTACTCATATTCCTCAAACTAACTTATTTTTGTTGGCTGAAAGTGGCGAGAAAAAACCTTTTCAAAGACTGTTTTTAGCAGCATACAACCAGCAACAAGTCAAGATAGTTGAGCAAATAAATTGGCCGATCGCGGTGGAAAATGTAGAGGCGATCGCTGTTAGTCGGCAAGGCGATCATTATCTATTTATCTACGCAGAACGGGCCGATAGTCAAGAGAGTACAAAGATTCGCTGGACGGATATCTCCTTCAATCCCTTAAAATTCGGGGAATTTCAGTCGGTAACTTTTCGGAGTCCTTTTGGTAGCGGTAAAAATATTCGCCCCATCTCCGATTTAGCCGTAGATAAGCAAGGTAATATCTACATAGCTTCTGCTTACGATCCAGATAGTGCGGGAGTGTTTAGAAGTGCTGTTTACCGTATTGGTCAAGTTACAGCCGATAATAGCCTAATTCTTGCCCCTAATCCCCAAAAAATTGCGGAAATCGACGGTGCTAAAGTGGAGGCGGTGACTACCAGAGAATCTCCTAGAGGTGAAGTAGAAGTCTTTATCGGTACAGATGACGAGAATTATGGCGGTTTTCTGCGACCTTTGCTCTTAGATAATTAGGGTTTGCTGTACTGAATTTAAACTGCCTATGAGAATTTTTAGTACAAATGCTCGAACTTTCTCTCCCCACACCCCACACCCCTCTCCCTTCTCCCTGCTCCCCACACCCTACACCCCACACCCCACACCCCTCTCCCTTCTCCCTGCTCCCCAACCGCAACCCCTATTTTCCGTCTAAACTTTTGTATAGGGACAGTCTGGGAAAGCATGGATAACTCTTAGACTAATTAATTCGGGACTCACATCACAATATAGACTATGGCTTACTATTGGTTTAAAGCATTTCACCTGATTGGGGTAGTTGTTTGGTTTGCGGGACTATTTTATTTAGTACGTTTGTTTGTCTATCATGCGGAGGCAGCAACACAAACGGAACCCGCACAAGCTATTCTGAAAGCACAATACGAGATCATGGAGAAGCGACTCTACAATATCATCACCACACCGGGGATGATTGTCACCGTGGCCATGGCGATCGGTTTAATCTCCACAGAACCGGAAATTTTAAAATCGGGATGGTTACATATTAAATTATCCTTTGTGGCTCTTTTACTGCTCTATCATTTCTACTGTGGTCGCATCATGAAGAAGCTAGAAAAAGGGGAATGTAATTGGACGGGACAGCAATTTCGGGCCTTAAATGAAGCACCAACCCTGTTATTGGTAGTTATTGTCCTTTTGGCAGTATTTAAAAATCAATTACCCCTCGATTTGACCACTTGGTTAATTGTAGCTTTAGTGGTATTAATGGCAGTGACAATCCAACTCTATGCTAAAAAACGTCGCCAAGATCAAGAAAAACTTCGGCAAAATACTCCCCAAAAAGAAGAAGTAGTGACCATGTAAATTATCCTCTAATCATTCCCTAGGTTTCTAGGATAACAGTTAAGAGTGGTTTGATAGCTTTGGGATGGTCTTTTTAGTCCATCCCAATTATATAGGGAGCAACCTTTAGCTTTTAGATTTTTGGCTTTTTGCTACTTTTGAGCTTATACAAAAACTATTTTTAATAGTGTGATGAACTGCCAAGCTATGGATTGTTTCTCCCACTTCCCACTTCCCACCATCCTATACCTTTTAAACAGGATTTAGTATAAACCTCTTGCAAACAGGAAACGCTATAAATAAAAACAATCTCCTGACTCCTGACTCCTAACAACAATTTTTGATTTTTACAAGAGGTACTATGAATAGTTGCTGGATAGATTGGGAAAAAATAACTAGAAATTTTCTTAATTCCCGCAAACTCAAGCAAGTTGCTGAATTGCGAGGATTCTATAGAGTCAATCCCTCTGGTATTCCTAGAATTCCTCCCGATTTGGAATTGAGAGACTACCAAAATACAGCGATTATCAGTTGGTTTCGTAATCGGGGACGGGGAACTTTAAAAATGGCCACCGGCAGCGGTAAAACTATTACTGCTTTAGCTATTGCCATGGAACTTTACCAAGCGATAGAACTGCAAGTATTATTAGTAATTTGTCCCTATCGTCACCTAGTTAATCAATGGCAACGAGAAGCCGAAAAATTTAATCTTAAACCGATTTTAGCCTACGAAAGTGTCCATACATGGCAAAGTCAACTATCGACAGAATTATATAATGTGCAAGCGGGTAATCAAAAATTTGTCACTATTTTAACTACTAACTCAACTTTTATTAGCGAGGGTTTTCAATCACAAATCAAATTTTTTCCTGATAAAACTTTAATCGTTGGTGATGAATCCCATAATTTAGGTTCCCCCCGATTAGAAGAGTTATTACCCCGTTCTTTAGGTCTAAGATTGGCTTTATCCGCTACTCCTGAAAGATATTTTGATGAGGAAGGAACCGACGCTATTCTTGATTATTTTGGACAAATTCTACAACCAGAATTTACCCTAGCTGATGCTATTAACAAAGGTGCTTTAGTCAATTATTTTTATCATCCAGTCTTGGTTGAGTTAACTGACGGTGAGGCTTTATTATACGCAAAATTAACCCAAAGAATCGGCTGGACTTTGCAGAAAAATAGTAATTTAAATGGCAATGAAAATTTAACAGCACTGTTAATGCAAAGATCGCGATTAATTGGTTCAGCGAGTAATAAATTACAGGCTTTACAACAACTGATGCAAGAGCGTTTAGATACGGATCATACTTTATTTTATTGTGGGGATGGTTATGTAGAAAATTATACGGCTAATTATCGTCGTCAGGTAGAGGCTGTTACTCATTTATTGGGCAATCAATTAGGTTATCGAGTTGCTACCTACACCGCAGAAACTTCTCTAGAAGAACGAGAAAAAATTCGCCAACAATTTGAGGAGGGTTATCTGCAAGGATTAGTGGCAATTAGATGTTTAGATGAAGGAGTAGATCTGCCATCAATTCAAAACGCAGTCATTCTGGCTAGTAGTGGTAATCCTCGACAATTTATTCAGCGTCGCGGGCGAATATTGCGACCCCATCCCGATAAAAAACAGGCCACTTTATTTGATATGATTGTTATGCCACCCACCTTAGATCGAGAAACCTGGGAAGTAGAAAGGAATTTATTACGCAAGGAATTAAAACGCTTTCTAGAGTTTGCTCAATTAGCTATTAATGCTCAAGAAGCTGAGACTAAATTAGGGGAGATTCAAGATAGATATTGTCTTTTGTCTCATTAAAACTTGAAAAGTTAAATCTTTGGCGGCTTTTATGCTAAAATAGAGGTTAGTTAAGAATTGATCGCCGAGAAAAATTAACCCAACCGAATAGCGATCAATAAAGTTGTATAATTTTCTTTCCTCTCCTTCTAAACTTCTATGCCTCCCCGTCAACAACCCCGTCGCATTGCTCGAGAACTTGCCCTTTTGAGTTTAAGTCAGATTAAAGGCAATCCTGAAAACCTAGAACAGCAAACTTTAAACGATTTAATTTTAGTCGCAGTTAGAACCTTAACCCTAGAAATTCAAGAAACCTTAGAAACCGCTGCTGCTGAAATTAGTCGTGGTAATGAACGGATTCTCGCTAGTGATACTAAGGCAACAAATCTAAAAAGCGCCCAAACTATGGTAAAAGAGGCAATTTCTCTTACCCACAATGCCATTAATCGTTTAGGAACCGTGATAGATTTTCCCGAAATTGTCCAGTTATCTAGTCAGTACGAAGTGCGGGAATATGCCCTAGAATTAATCGGTACAGTCTATCGTCGTCGTGCGGAAATCGAACAGGAATTAACCAGCGCTTTAGTGGATTGGCAACTACATCGTTTACCAAGAATCGATCGAGATATCCTGCAAATTGCCGTGGCAGAAATGCTCTATCTCGATATACCTCAAAAAGTAGCAATTAATGAGGCGATCGAGTTAGCCAAACGTTATTCTGATGATGAAGGTTATCGCTTTATTAATGGCGTTCTCCGACGGGTAACGAATAAGCTAAACGAAGCAGAAAAAGCCGTATCTACCCAGGGTTAAACTGGGAGTAAATTAATACTACAATCACCACATTTTATAGGGAAATTTCTGTAAATTGATATTGTAGTATCGCTCATCTCCCGTGACTTCTTCGCCGATCCAATCGGGCATAGTAATGACTTGATCCTCTTGTTCTAACTCAATTTCAGCCATAATCAAACCTTGATTATCCCCCAAAAATTCATCAACTTCCCAAGTTAAATTATCCAAAGAAATGCGATGACGAATCTTTTCAATTAAAGGTTTTTTACAGAGGTTTTCTAACATCAGTGCCGCATCTTCTAGGGGAATTGCATACTCGAATTCCAGCCGACTAATGCCCTCAGTCTTGCCTTTAATGGTTAAATAACCCCGATCTCCAACTACACGAACCCGCACGGTTGTCAATCCATCTTGGGTGGGAATATATCCCTGACGATACAACTTGCCAGTCGCAAGCGATCGCCAGTGATCCCCTTTAACCAGAAACTTCCGTTCAATTTCAACAGACATAAGCTTTTGACAACAATAAATTTAAGCCCTAGCCAGGGCAGCACCCTGGGTTCCTAGTTGAATTAACTCGATCTTGTAGCCATTAGGATCTTCCACGAAAGCAATCACGGTAGAACCGTGTTTCATCGGGCCAGGTTCCCTAGTGACATTACCACCAAGAGCTTTAATTTTCTCACAGGTGCTATAGATATCATCCACGCCTAGCGCAATATGACCGTAAGCATTACCGACTTCGTAGCGATCGACTCCCCAATTATAGGTCAGTTCGATGACAGCATGATTAGCCTCATCGCCATAACCGACAAAAGCGAGAGTAAATTGACCATTGGGATAGTCTTTCTGGCGCAGTAACTTCATTCCTAGCACATCGCAGTAAAATTGTAGAGATTCCTGCAAATTATTGACCCGGAGCATGGTGTGTAAGAGACGCATGATTATTTAGATGACATCGATCGAAAAATTACTCATCTTTGATTGTAACCAGTCCTTGGGCTTTCTTATCTCCTTGAGGCTCAACAATTATACTAATACAAATGTACGAATTAGCTGTAAAACCACTTACTCCCATAATAGCTGTGAAAAAAATCAACTCTCTGGCAACACCGAAATCACTATCTAGAAGATTTTCTCGGTCTATCGTGTATTTAGTGGTGAAGTTGATTAAGTCAAGACAGTCTTGATCGCGATTTTTCTAGGGGAGTTGTGAAGGTAGTAGGTGGTATAGCGGTTCTCGCATCTGTGCGGCACACTTAAACCTTTGCTGATTAAGCTGTTCAGGATCGGGAATGTACCTCTTGTGAATCAGAAACGCTATATCTTTCTCTAAAAAAATGGAGAATCACTTTGGGGAACTGTTTGGTGTTTTATCCATGACTACAATGCACAGCAAAGCAAAGGATTAAGCCGCCATCACTACTACCGAATCACCACCCATAATTCATAATTCATAATTCCCAAGAAGATTATTTTCTAGAGAATAAAACGTAAAAACAGGGAATAATAAACAGAGTTAACAGAGTTGCTAAAGACAAACCCGAAAAAACGACAATTCCTAAAGGTTGCAGGAATTCTCCCCCCTCTCCTAATCCTAAAGCGAGGGGAAATAAACCTAAAACCGTGGTCACGGTAGTCATTAAAATCGGTCGTAAACGTTGGGGAGCGGCCTTTAAAATGGCTTGTAGCCGGGTAAAACCGAATTCTTTCCGCAATTGATTCGCCAATTCCACCATAATAATCGCATTATTAACCACAATGCCCACCAATAAAACCACCCCGACGATGACAATGGCATTAATCGGGGTTTTAGTCCAATATAGTCCGAAAATTCCCCCCGCTAGGGCCAAAGGAACGGTTAACATAATCACCAAAGGGTCTATGAGCGAGTTATACTGCACAGCCATGACCACAAAGACTAAAAATACCGATAAACCCGCTAATAAACCCAAAGAACCCTGAATTTCTTGATTAGACGTGGCGGCAGCACTGGGTAAAATGCTGATACCATCGGGTAAGGGAGTAGCGTTTAAAACCGATTGTACCCCCGCGAGTGCGTCACTTAATTTCGCACCCTCGACTAAACTGCCGATAATAATAAAAACTTGACGCTGATTAATTCTCTGGATGACCCCGGGGGTTTTTCCCGCTTCAATCCGGGCTATATCTGCTAATTTTAAGTCTTCTTGCCTATTGACAAAAATAGGTATTTGTGATACGTCACTAATTTTTTGCCGCGAGTTGGGGTCTAATTGCACCCGGATATCGATTAATCTTTCTCCCCGTTGCAGTTGGGTGGGGATCGATCCTTGAATAGCGGTCCGTAGCGTTTGTCCCACTTCCAGGGTACTCAATCCCAAACTATTTAAGCGGGTCCAATCGGGTTTAATCTGGATTTCTGGTTGTCTGGGGTCAGCATCGGCACGAAAACGCGCACTAGGGACTTTTTCATCGAGAATACCGAGGATTTCTTCACCAGCTTGCTCTAAAGTTTTCCCATCGCGTCCCTGTAACATCACATCCACGTCAGCACCAACGGAGGGAGAGTTATTAAGAATAATACCGCGCACTTGACCGGGAGTGAGACGCAAACGCACGTTAACGAGGTTTAATTGCTCTAGTGCTTTGCTCATGCGTTCGATATATGCTTCTGTATTAGTGCCTTGTTTGAGATTAATCGTACTAGAAGCACGCAAAATATTTTCATTGGTAGTTGTGCCAAAAAGAGAACCGCCACTGGTAGTAAAAACGTACTTAGTCTCTGGTTGTGATAATAAAATCTTTTCTACTTCCCGCATCACCTGACGGTTAGCATTTAAATTGGTACCCGGGGGAAATTGAGCAAAAACGTTCACCTGTCCGGTTTGAATACGACTAAAGACTTCCTGGGGGATATATTGCCAGAGATAGAAACTACTTCCCCCTAAAATTAAAAAGGCCAGCAGGATAACAGGTATTCTGTAGTGGATGATTTTAGCTAAAAAACGACCGTAGAGGATGGTTAAACCTTCTAGACGTTGACTAAAGACTTTTAAGAGCCAAAACCGATGGATACCACTAGAAACCCGCATATTTAACAAACGACTGGCCAACATGGGAACAACAGTTAACGCACACAACAGAGAAGCAGCCACAGCAAAACTGATAGTGAGGATAATCTCGTTAAACAGCAGGGAAATAAAACCACCCAGTAGTAAAAATGGCAGGATAGAGACGAGATTAGTCGCAGTGGAGGCCAATAAAGCAGATTCTACCTCTTGGCTGCTATTACGGGCAATTTCTAAAAAATCTCGCTTATTTTGGTTTTGATTAACTTTGAGGGCAATATTTTCCAGCATGACGATGGAATTATCCACCACGATACCCACCCCTAGGGCCAATCCTCCCAAACTAAACACATTTATCGATAACCCGAATAACTTCATACAGATGATTGCGACGAGGGTAGAAAGAGGAATCGCTAGGGTAATGATAAAAGTCTGTCGCAGAGAACCGAGAAAGACGAATACAGTCAATCCTGCTAGAATTGTCCCCGCTAGTCCCGAGGAAACCACGTTATTAACCGCGTTTTGGATAAATACAGACTCATCGGTAGTGGTGACTACTTGCATTCCCCCGGTCATTAACCCGGATTTTGTTAATTCTGTAATGCGTTTTTTGACCCCTTCTACCACAGCAATCGTGTTCGCATTCGGTTGTTTTTGGACGCTAACCCTGACGGCATTTTTTCCATTTAGGGTGACAAAAATTCTTTGTTCTTCTGTCCCATCGATAACTCTGGCCACATCCCGCAGATAGATTTTTTCTTCGGGATTATTACTATCGGTCAGTGCTAAATCTTGGATATCCGCTACGTTTTTAAATTTCCCCACTGCACGGGTTAAAGGTTCCCCAGTTTCTCCCTCTAGTCGGCCCCCAGAGATGTCCTGATTGCGTCTTTTTAGGGTGTCTAAAACCTGATTTAATCCCACTCCTAAAGATTGTAATCGCTGCAGGTCAATATTAACTTGAATTTCTTCTCTAACTCCCCCAATCACGTCCACCACTGCCACTCCTCCCACAAATCCTAATTCTCTCCCTAATTCTTCATCGGCAAATAATCTTAAATCTTTTAGGGGTAGGGTATCAGAAACGAGAGCGAATTCATAGACAGGTAAACGAGAGGGTTCAAATTTGTTTAAGCGCGGTTCCTCAATAATATCGGGTAAATTTTGTCGGACACGATTAAAACTTTCGGTAGCTTCATTTAAGGCAACATTTAAATCTCCCCCCGGTTGAAAAAATAAATCTACTCGCATCCTTCCCTCGCGAGTTTCTGAATAAACTTGCACTACTCCCTCGGTGGCACTCATTCCTTCTTCTAGGGGTTTAGTTACTTCTTCGAGAATAACTTCCGGGGACACTCCAGGGACATTCATCCTTAAACTAATGCGAGGATAAGTGATAGAAGGAAGCAAATCTACTTGTAAACGATTTAGAAAAAAAAGACCGATGATGATAACTGCTATAGTTAACATCAATACTCCTATGTGACGACGAATTGATAGACCGCTTAGGGAGATGTTTTCTAACATGATTATCTATGGGGGAGAGTAAACAGTGAACAGTAAACCCATAACTGATAACTGATAACTGGTAACTGATAACTGATTAATTGTGCATAACTCGACCAAAACTCCATAATTTTTGATAATAATGACGACTAACGCTATCCCTATCATCAGTAAGTAGATTTATAGCGATACCATTGTTACCTGTTTCTTTTCCTGAACTGTGGATATATTGATTATTACCTAGATATACAGCCACATGATTAACTCTTTTATCACCAAAGAAAATTAAATCTCCTGGGAGTAATTCCTCTCGGTTTATTTTTTGACAAAAAGCTTCCTGTTGATAGGAATCCCTCGGCAACCAAATGCCAAAAGTGGCAAAAGCAGCCTGGATTAATCCTGAACAATCGTAATTAGGTGCAAGGGTTCCACCCCAGAGATAATGATTGGTACGGTTCCTTGCTTCCTGAGTAAAAGAGATAATCTCAGGAATATGTTTTTCTATGTCGGAACGAGTTAGAGGAATTTTTTGATAAGCTGTGGTGGCCACCGCAATTGCATCTAAATCTTCTCCGCATAACCAAGCTAAATAATTATCCTCCCTTAGCTGAATTTGTAGCCCTTTTTCGGTAATTTCTAGGGAAATAAATTTTAATTGTCTTCCCCGTTGTGCTTGGGTAGCTAACTCTTGACAACTGGGAGAATTGTAGAGATTTAAGTCTCTTATACAGAGATATTCCTGGGTGGATGATGGGGGAAGGGAGATGATTTGCATAAAAAATAGATCAGAATTTATTGACAAAAAAAACTGCCAGACTAGCCAAAAGCTAAGGAATAAAAACAAGGAGAATAACCTTAGTTCTGTTATCTTCAAGTTTCCACCTCTCTTAATTCTTGGTTACAGATATAATCTATAACTGAACCGAATCCCTGAAAAATTATTTAACCTCTGGCATAATTAACTTTTCAGGGTTCAAAAACGGGCTCTTCTAGGTTCTGTGTGAGCATGGTATAATAGTAACACAGAACAGGAGGTGGGTTATGTGGATAAATTTTGATCAACTCCTCGATTTACCAAATGTAACAGTGGTCAATTATCAAAAAATTGATGAGACAATTTT